>CANQFX010000022.1 GCA_947600015.1 uncultured Bacilli bacterium | reverse complement strand
GATAGTGATGGATATAAGAGTTCTAAAACCAAGACCTATAGTAGTAATGGAACGTATACAATTAAAATAAAAGATAACGCGGGAAATGTTAAAGAATATAAAGGAACCATTAGTAATATAGACAAGAATCCACCAGAATGTCCAACATTAAAAGTAACCACAAAAGAACAAACGTGGACAAAAGATAATATCAAATTAACTCTTACACCAAAATCAAGCGATACTGGTGACTGGGAATTGTGGACCCAAAAGAGTGGTGCAAGCATTACGCAAGTAGGAAAATATTCTGGAACTTCAAAGCAAGAATATACGTTAAGTAAAGAAGGAAAATGGTTCGCAACATTACTGGTATATGATAAGGCTGGCAATCGTAAACAATGTGATTTAGGTACATATTATATTGATAAAACGAAGCCAACTTGTGGTACGAAGACAGGAGAAGGAAGTAGCAATAATTGGACAAATCAGAAAAGAACAATTACAGTAAAATGTAATGATGAAGATGGCGCAGGTTGTGAAAAAAGTAGTTATAGTAAATCATTTGATACGACGACACGAACGGATTCCTTAACTATTAAGGATAATGCAGGAAATGAAAAAAGTTGTTCGTTAAATGTATATGTAGATACAACTCCGCCAACCAAACCGACCTTTGGAACAATTAGTTTTGCGACTACAACTGGAACTGTTAGTGCTACAGGCTCAACTGATAGTCATTCTGGTGTGAGAAGATATCGTTACTACATTATGAATCAATTGGGAACCTCATATAGATATGATAGTGAAAAATATAAAACAAGTAATACTTTTACGAGGTCTTGTGGAGGAGTATATAATGCCTTTGCCGTTGCGGAAGATTGGGCTGGAAACATTTCAGATATCTACGAGATTGGTCATAAATCTGATGGTATTGATAAATATAGTGAGTGGTCTACATGTACTAAAACTTGTGGTGGAGGAACGCAAACACAAACGAATAGTTGTGCATTAAAGTCAAGTAAGCAACAAAGTTGTAATACACAATCATGTACTCAAAACCCTCCAAGTTGTCCAACAGTGACATCTACAATAGAAAAAGAAACATGGGCTAAAACAGTAACCCTAACAATAAAACCTAGTTCAGGTACCCAAAGTTGGTCTTTATGGTTGGCACATCCGGGAGAAAGCTGGGTAAAGAAAACAAGTGGTACAGGAACTAATAGTGCTACTTATACCATTAGTTCTGAAGGAAAATGGTATGTGGCAATTATGGTAACAGGAACGAATGGAGCCTCACAACAATGTGATCATGGTCCATACTATATTGACACTACCCCACCAACAACACCAACTGTTACAAGTCATCCTTATAATGGGGTATGGACGAATCAATCCTATAGTTTAGGTTTGCAAACATTAGAGAATTTATCAGGAGTCAATTATTGGCAATATAAATACCAGAATACTGCATATTCTACTTATTGCGAAGAAACAAATCCGAAAAATCCAACTAGTTGTAACTCAGCAAAAGCAACCCTAAGCAATAATAGACAAAATATTACCACCTCACCATTTAGTGCAGAGCGAAACGAAAATGTTTATATTCGAGTCTGTGACAAAGCGGGAAATTGTTCAAGTGATGCAACAGCCAAGATCATGATTGATAAAACGAAGCCATATGCTCCATATGCAAGTGGTATAAAATTTGCATCAGGATTTTCAGAGAGAACACAGTCAACTAGAACACCAAGTGGAACAGTTAGTAAAAGTACTTGCGGTTCATCTACGGCAACATCAAATCAAACTTGTTCGGTAACATTTAGTATGAACCAAAATGAAGATATTTTGTACTTTACCAATGGTTGGATTTATAATGATCAACCAAGTAATGGTGCCCCGAGTGGATCTGGAATAAAATCGGGAAGTGGCCAGGTAATATGGAGCCATAATGGACATGGAGCAACATGCGGAGCTACTCCAAGTACTTTTGTAGCAGAAAGTAGTTGTTCCTTTGCTACTGAGGGATATCCAAAATGTTTACCTACTTCGATTACGGCTGTCCGAAAAGTTTCAGATAATGCTGGAAATGAAAGTTATATTACTACCATTAATTATACAGCATCATGGAATCCGCGAGTTTGTAGATCATAAGGAGATAATGAACTATGAAGAAAAAAAGAATGATTATTATCTATATTCTAATTATTGTTGCATTGATTTTGGTTAGCACTGGTGTATTCTTCTTAATCTCATCTAAAGAAACAAAAGGAAAAATACCAAAAAACAATTCCATCGATGAAGTATATAAGATTATTTTAGATAACTATATTGATTATTCAAAAGAAGATTTAAAATTAATAGAAAAAACAGGTGATAAAACCTATAAAATTCTAGATAAAAGATCTTCAGAAGACAAACTAAAATATTATTTTATAGTAGATATAGAAAAAAAATCCTATTATGTAAAAAGCGAAGATATAGTAGGGGGATAACACAAAAAGAATTGACTTATTTTAGGCCAATTCTTTTTTATAACAATTAACATACGATAAATTCAAAGATAATGATAAGATACATCTTCTTATTTTGAGAAAATATATTGAAAAAAACGCAAATTTTCTTTATACTAAAAGCAAGGTGAGAAAATGATAAAGGAAAAAGATAAAACAACAAAAGAAATATTTGCAATATTGGCATTAACATTAGGAACGTTGATTGCGGCATTTGCCTTAGAGACATTCCTAATCCCGAATACCATTTTAGATGGAGGAATTACAGGATTATCGATTATTATTTCAAAACTAACAAAATCCTCACTTAGTTTTTTAATATTTGTTTTGAACTTACCATTTATTATCATAGGATATAAGCATTTAGGAAAAGGATTTTTACTGCGCGCACTATATAGTATGGTATTGTTTTCCTTCTTTTTATCTTGCTTTCGAATACTACAGCCTATTACGGAAGAAATTTTACTTGCGACTGTATTTGGTGGAGTCCTTTTAGGTTTTGGTGTGGGTCTTGTGATTCATTTTGGTGGATGTGTCGATGGAACAGAATCCATAGCCATGGTTATTAGTAAGAAAACCAATTTATCGGTAGGACAAATTGTCTTAATTTTTAATCTAATTATTTATGGAATGGCTGGTTTTATTTTTGGTTTTGATCGAGCAATGTATTCCTTGCTTACTTATATCATTACTTTTAAAGTCATTGATTTTGTATCAGAAGGATTAGAACAAGCGAAGGCAGCTTTAATTATTACGGACAAGGGAACGACGTTGTCCGAAGAAATTTATAAAAGATTAGGTCGTACCACGACAACCATTCGGGGAAAAGGTTTAATTAGTGGTGAAAAAGAAGTATTATATTGTGTACTAACGAGAATTGAAATTTATGAATTACGACATATTGTAGAAGAGATGGATGAAAGTGCCTTTGTCACTATTTCTGATGTCTCTGATATTATCGGGACACATATTAAATCAAATAAAAAAATAAAGAAAATAAATAGGAAGAGGTAATATATGGAATTAGAAAAAGTCAAAGGAATTGTTATTGATACCGATGGACAAGAGCATCCTTTTGGAATATATAATAAAGAAAAAGACACAGAACATGATAAAGTTTTTAAAAAAGAGATTGTCATGAGTCCTTGGTTTCAAGCACAAAATTATCCTTACGATCCAAGAAAAACAATGTATGAACAAATTATGGATATGACAAACTATGGTCTTACTTTTTTACTCAATGGGAGTAGTAAAATCCAAAATGGAGGAGAATATAAACTATATACCATTCAGTGTCCTTTGTCTTTGTCAGAAAAGACCAAAGAATACTTTCGAGAAAACTATTGTTATTTGAAAGAATTAACAAAAGAAGAGGGAGTATGGTTTCAAGGGGAACCATATAACAATGGAGAATATGTTTGGCCAGATGCGGCATATCAGTTAGATGATTTCTATGATAAAATGGCATTGGAAAAAGAAAAATTAAGGAAACATTAATTTTTTTTTTTGAAAAAAATGAAAAAAAGTGTTGACAAATCTTTTTGTTATTAATATAATGTTAATAACAAGTGAAGAGAACTTGTAATTTTTACAACAAATGATATTAACAAATTATTAATAAGAAAGGAGAAAAAGAAATGAAACAAGTAAAAAATTTAAAAGTATATGAAGGGATGCTAGTTGTGGTAGACATGGTAAATGGATTTGTAAGAGAAGGAGCACTTCATGATGAAAAAATTGGAGAAATTACCCCAAAAATTATTACATTAATCAATCAGGCACAAGAAAAAGGAGACTTAATTGTGTTCATTAAAGATACTCATGAAGAAACTTCAACGGAACATCGTCGTTTTGGAGGAGCAAAACATTGTGTAAAAGGAACAGGAGAAGAAGAGATAATAGAAGAATTAAAACCATATGAACATCAAGAAAATACCATATCCATTGAGAAAAATTCTACTAGTTTTATGGAAACCCCAGAATTTAGAGAACTCGTAAAAAATACGCCAAACATAGAGAATGTAAAAGTATGTGGTTGTTGTACAGATATTTGTGTGTTTAATGGAACCATGGGACTTGCAAATTACTACGATCAGTGGAACCAAGAAGTGACAATACAAGTACCAGAAGATGCCATCGCAACTTATGCAGCAGATACTAGAAAAAATTATATAGATGCAGCAAAGCTTTTGATGGAACAACAAGGAATTCAATTTGTAAAGAAAAGATAATTTTTTTTAAAAGTTGTTATTAACAAAATGTGAAAAAGGAGAGATAAAAAATGAATAAAACGTTAATGACTGATTTTTATGAGCTTACTATGGCTCAAACATATTTTAATGAAGGAAAAAAGGAAGAACAAGTATATTTTGATATTTTCTTCCGTAAAAATCCTTTTCAAGGAGGATATACTATGAGTGGTGGGTTAGACGAAACCATTCAATATATTGAAAACTTTCATTTTGGAGAAGAAGAGATCGCCTATTTACGAGGGTTAGGAACTTTTTCAGAAGAATTTTTAAATTATTTAAGAGATTTAAAATTCTCAGGAGATATTTATGCCGTCCCAGATGGAAGTGCTGTATTTCCTAATGAACCAGTACTTACAGTAAAAGCAGATATCATTACAGCCCAATTATTAGAAACAGCTTTACTTGCCAACTTTAATCATGGTTCTTTAGTAATTACAAAAGCAAAAAGAATTACCAATGAAGCCAAAAATATAGATAAACCAATTCCCGTAATGGAATTTGGAGCAAGAAGAGCACGTGGAATAGATTCTGCCATTGAAGCTAGTAAACTTGCTTATATCGGAGGATGTAGTGGAACCAGTAATACTTATGCAGGTATGAAATATCAGATTCCTGTATTAGGTACGATGGCACATTCCTTAGTAACAGAAGATGAAAATGAATATGCTGCTTTCTTAAAATATGCGAAAAGTAATCCCAATAATTGCGTATTTTTAGTAGATACATATGATACGTTACGTAGTGGAATACCTAATGCAATTAAAGTAGCAAATGATTATTTAAAACCAAACGGTTATCCATTCAAAGGAATTCGCATTGATAGTGGTGATTTAGCTTATTTATCAAAAGAAGCACGTAAACTATTAGATCAAGCAGGTTATACAGAAACAGGAATTTGTTTATCTAATGGATTAGATGAGTATAGTATTCGTGATTTATTACAACAAGGAGCAAAGATTAATTCTATTGGTGCTGGAGATAATATTGCTGCCCCTAATGACCGTGTAGGTGGAGTATATAAATTAGTAGCAGTAGAGCAAGAAGGAAAAGTAATTCCTCGTATTAAAGTAAGTGAAGATACTGCAAAAACAATCAATCCTGGATATAAGAAGGTATATCGCTTTTATGATAAAAAAACAGGATATGCCCTTGGAGATGTAATTACGCTAGCTGAAGAGAAAATTTCTAAAGAGACTTATACGTTAGTTCATCCCGTAGAAACATGGAAGAAAACAAAACTTACAAATTATGAAGTAAAAGAATTACAAGTACCAATTTATCAAAATGGTAAATTAGTATATAAAGATCCAACACTAGAGGAAAAGAAAAAATATTGTGAAGAGGAATTTCAAACACTATATCCTGAAGTAACACGCGTTGATAATCCACATGAGTATTATGTTGATTTATCTGATGAGTTAAGAGCATTAAAAAGACAATTAATTGAATTACATCATGAAAAAGGAAAGGAGAAACCTCTACAAAAGGTAAAAAAGTAAAATGAGAAAAGAAAAATTAGAAGAATTGCATCATTATATAGAAGAATTAAAAATGAAAAGAAAAACACTTCTTTCCCAGGAAGGAAAGTTTCTAACAATCGAGCGTTATCAATGTGAATTAAATAATCAGGAAACCATTTTTCGAGAAAAAATTTTAAAGGGTAAGAAAGAAGGCAGCGCTGCTGTTATCTTGCCAATCACTATGAATAATGATACAATATTAGTCGTACAACCACGTGTCTTTACGAAAGAAACCGTTTGTATCGAATTACCAGCAGGGTATATAGAAGCACAGGAAGATCCTATGACTGCTGGAATCCGAGAATTGAGAGAAGAAACAGGATATGTTCCTCAAAAAATGCAATTATTAGCGAAGTACTATCAAGATCAAGGATGTAGTGGAGCTTATAATTATAGTTATTTAGCATTCGGTTGTGAAAGAAAAAAAGAACAAAAATTAGATGAAAGCGAATTTATTTATTACTTTAAATGTAAGTATGAAGAAGCATTAGAACTATTAGAAAAAGGATATATTACTGATATACAGTCACAATATGCTTTAGAAAAATCCAAAAAATATATGAAATGATAGAATAATCTGAAAAAATAAAGAAAAGAGGAGTTATATGAAAGAATTTGGTTTTATTCGAGTAGGTGCAATTGTAAACAAATTAACACTTGCCAATCCTGAAGAAAATAAAAAGGAACTTGTTCGCATGATTAAAGAAGCAGAGAAAAAGGAAATTTCTATTGTAGTCACTCCAGAACTTTCCTTAACAGGTTATACATGTGGAGATCTGTTTTTACAAGAAGAGTTATTACAAAAATCTGAAGAAGCATTACAAGAGATTTTACTAGAAACAAAAGATTTAGATATTATTTCTATTATAGGAATGCCTATTTCTCATGATAATCAATTATTTAATTGTGCTGTGGTCATTCAAAAAGGAAAAATTTTGGGTGTAGTACCAAAGACTTATATTCCCAATTATTCGGAATTTTATGAAAAAAGATGGTTTGCCTCTAGTAAGAATTTAATTCATAAACAAATCTCATTATTAAATCAACTGGTTCCAATCGATTCTAATTTATTATTTCGTGATAAACAAACAAAAGAAGTATGTTTCGGAATTGAAATTTGCGAAGATTTATGGGCAGTAAATCCTCCTAGTAATCGTCATGCTTTACATGGCGCAACAATGATTTTTAACTTATCTAGCAGTAATGAGATTATTGGAAAATATGACTATCGGAAAAGACTCGTATCCATGCAATCCGCAAAAACAATTTCTGCCTATATTTATGCTTCTAGTGGTATTATGGAATCTACTTCTGACTTACTATTTAGTGGCTCTAGTATGATTTGTGAATATGGAAACTTATTAGAAGAAAACGAAAGATTTTCTTTGGAAAGCAATTTAATTTATCATGATGTTGATGTATTCAAACTAGTAAACGATAGAAGAAAAGACATTAGTTTTATGAATCATGTTTCAAAAGAAGAAGATACCTGGATTGAAGTAGATGTAGTAGATCATATTTCAGAACTAAAAAGAGAATATAAAGAATATCCCTTTGTACCAACAAATGCAAATAAAAGAAATAGTCGCTGCAAAGAAATTATTGAAATTCAAGCCAGTGCCTTAGCAAGACGTCTATTACAAATAGGAAATCCAAAGTGCGTAATTGGCATTTCTGGAGGACTAGATTCTACTTTAGCATTTCTTGTGATTGTTGCAGCATTTGATAAGTTAAAAAGGGATCGAAAAGATATTATTTCCGTGACAATGCCTGGCTTTGGTACCACTGGTCGTACCTATGAAAATGCTTGCAATCTCGTAAAAGAATATGGAGCAACCTTGAAAGAAGTCAGTATTAAAGAAGCAAGTCTCTTGCATATGAAAGATATTGGATTAGATGAAAATGATCGAAGTGTGACTTATGAAAATATTCAAGCACGAGAAAGAACTCAAATTTTAATGGATATCGCCAATATGGAAAATGGACTGGTGATTGGCACAGGAGATTTATCGGAACTGGCATTAGGGTGGTGTACTTATAATGGAGATCATATGAGTATGTATGCCGTAAATACTTCTATTCCCAAAACATTAGTGCGTTATTTGGTAAGATTTGTTGCGGATAGCACTTCTGGAAAAACCAAAGAAGTATTAGAAGATATTCTAGCGACGCCAATTTCTCCTGAACTATTGCCACCAGATGAACAAGGAAATATGGTACAACAAACAGAATCTAGTATTGGACCTTATGTATTACATGACTTTTTCTTATATCATTTCCTTCGTTATGGAGCAAGTCCTAAAAAGATTTATTTCCTAGCAAAAAAAACATTTCAAAAAAATTTCAAAGAAGAAGAAATATTAAAATGGTTAAAAGTATTTATCAAACGATTTTTTACCCAACAATTTAAACGAAATTGTATTCCTGATGGTGTTAAAGTAGGAACCATTAGTTTATCACCAAGAGGAGACTTAAGAATGCCAAGTGATGCTAGTTATCAGATATGGTTAAAAGAATTAGAGGAATTAGGAAAAGAATAATCTTTTCTTAATTTTTACAAAGTAGTTATTAATAAAAAGATAAAAAGAAAGGAGAAAATCATGGAAAAAAGAAAAAATATTTTTGGAGAAGGAATCATATATCAAAAAGAAGATATTCCAGGCAAAATATATGCCACGAGTGCTGCTTGCATGTCGGTTTGGAGTGACATGCTTAGTTTTGCTAATGCGAACAAAGAACGTTTTGTAAAAAACGTAGAAGAGGCAGATAGTATCGTTGTTTTAGGATGTCAAGTGACCGATCTTGCCATATTAAATGATTTAGAAGTTGCCAAAAAATTACATGATGAAACACAAAAAGAAATATATATGGGCGGATGTCTTGCACAACGTATGGATATTTGTTTGCCAGAGTATATTAAACGATTAGATGTGGTACGAGAATATGGCCAAGAAATAATAGATAGAAATTTAGTCCATTATGAAAAACCATTTTGGGTAGTTGATTTTGAAGAAAGTAAAGATCCATTACAAGCAGGAAATTTATTTCGTAATTATTATCCCCTAAAGATTGGTGCTGGATGCCATGGCAAATGCAAATATTGTACCATACGTCACACGAGAGGAGAGACTTATGAAGCAGTAGCGAAAAACCAAATAGAAGAATTTTTAAATCATGAAAATGTTGTTTTAACTTCGGATAGTCCAACTGTCACGCAGATCAAAGCATGGTGTAACATAGCGAAAACTTATCAGAAATCATTTTCCATTCGGAATATTGAACCGCAAAATTTAGTGCAATGCAAAAAGGAACTGTTAGAACTTGCAAGTCTAGGATTATTAGATATCGTGCATTGCCCAGTACAAAGTTTTAATCATGAACTATTAAAAGCAATGAATCGTAATATTGAAAAAACAGAAGAAGCAGTAAAGCTAATAAAACAACTAAGAGAAATGGGAGTAGTCACCGCTACAAATATTATTATTGACTATAGGGTAGATGGAAAAATGTATCATAACTTTGATCAAGAAAAATTAAATGAAGTGTTTGATTATTTTTCTTGGAATCCTTATTTTGATGGTAATTTTGATTTAGACAAAGCCAAAGTAAGATTTAAAAAATATATTGTGGATGGAAAAGCAGAATAAAACATAGCATATCTTTTTCAAACTTTTTCATATATATAAGTGGAGGAAAAATATGAATAAAAAAACGTCTATTATTATCCTAACTTATAATCAATTAGAGTATACAAAAACTTGTTTGGAAAGTATTAAAAAATACACAGAAAAAGATAGCTATGAACTGATTATCGTTGATAATGCTTCTAGTGATGGCACGAGAGAATGGTTGCAAAGTCAAGAAGATATCAAATTAATTTTAAATGAAGAAAACCAAGGATTCCCCAAAGGGTGTAATCAAGGAATACAAATCGCAAATAAAGAAAATGATATTTTGTTATTAAATAATGATACGATAGTCACAAAAAACTGGCTTAAAAATCTAAAAATATGTCTCGAAAGTAGTCCAAAGATTGGAGCGGTAGGCCCAGTTTGTAATAATCATGAAAATAGGCAGGGAGTAGATTTTACTTATGATGATTTTGATATCATGCAGAAAAAAGCAGAAGAAAATAATATTTCTGATTCCCAAAAATGGGAATCAAGAAATTGTTTAATTGGATTTTGTTTATTAATAAAAAGAGATGTAATAAATGAGTTAAATGGCTTAGATGAAGAATACACACCAGGTTATATCGAAGATAATGATTTATCACTTCGAATGATCCAATTGGGATACCAATTAATGCTTTGTCATGATGTGTTTATTCATCACTACTTAGGAACCTGCTTTCGTAAAGATTTAACAAAGTTTTATCCAATATTAGAAAAAAATAGAAAATATTTTGAACAAAAATGGCATTTTACTACTTTTGCGACCGATGAAATAAAATCTGCTTCTTTCCCATTTTTAGAAGATGGTAAGCAAGTATTAGAACTGAATTGTGGCGTGGGTTCTACCATTTTGTCACTGAAATATCAATGGAAAAATATTTCTATTGAGGGAGTAGAAGAAGATCCAGCCAAAAGAAAGATGGCCTCTAATTTTACCAAGGTTTATTCTAACCTTGATGAGGTGCCAAAAAAAGATTATGACTATATTTTGATTGGAAATATATTGGAAACAGTAGAAGAGAAAGAAAAATTTTTAGAGGAAATGAAAAAATATTTAAAAGAAGGAGGATCTATAATTGGAGAGTTTCATAATTTTGCAAATATTAAAAATATCCATTGCTTACTACAAGATTCTCTCTTCTTTATTGATATAAATCAAAAAAATAGATTTACTCTAAGTAGTATGAAACAGATATTAGAAAATCAGAAATATAAAGATATTCAATTTTTTGGATGGTATATTTCTTTCGATGAAAAAGAAAAGAATTTGTTTCAGCAATTAGAAAAATATAATAAAAATTTACGATTTTCTTATTATGGCTTTAAGGCAATAATATAATTGATGTTATAATTCAATATAGGGTAACAATTGTAGATGATAAGAAGGCAAAGGAAGGATAGTATGCGTATAGGTTTAGATATTGATAATGTGATTACGAATTTTGATAAAAAATTATTAGAAGAATTTAAAAAAGAGGATAAAAAGAAAAGAAACCATGGGATGATTCATTCTCATGGAAATTGGATCAAAGATTATTTTGATTGGTCGAAGGAAGAAGTAGAAGATTTTTATATAAAAAATATGGAGATATTTGCAAGAGAATTTGAACCAAGAGAAAATGCCAAATACTATATGGATAAATTATTAAATGATGGAAATCAATTGTACTTGATTTCACATAGAGCTTATCCTCATTATCAAAAACCATGGGAAACGACGATACAATGGCTAAAAGATAATAATATAAATTATACAAAATTAATTTTGTCCGAATCAACAGATAAAACAAAAGAATGTAAAGAAAACAATATTGATATTATGTTTGATGATGTTCAATCCAATTGCCATCAATTAAAATCCAATCATATAAACTGTTATTTGATGGGAACAAATTATAATTTTAATAATCGTGAAGGATTAGAAGTAGTTAATAATTGGCAAGAGTTATATGAGGTGATAAAGAATATGAAAAAGAAAAAGATCATACTAGATACTGATATGTATAATGAAATTGATGATCAATTCGCATTAACATATTTAATGAAGTCTTTAGATATTTTTGAGTTAGAGGCCATTACGATTGCGCCATTCAGTAAAAGTGGATACGCAAAGACATTAACAATAGAGGAAGGAACACAAAAAAGTTATGAAACAACATTAAACTTATTAGATATGCTTGGATTCCCAGAATATCAAGAAAAAGTATATAAAGGCGCAACAAAATATTTAAATGACAGTGAAGAAGACAATGATGCTGTGTCCAAAATGATAGAAATTGCCAGAAAAAACCAAAAAACTACAATATTAGCGATTGGAGCAATTACGAATGTTGCGTTAGCAATAAAAAAAGAACCAAGTATTATTAATAAAATAAAAGTGATATGGCTTGGAGGAAATTCTTTTTTAACTAAAAATAACAATGAATTTAATTTTAGACAAGATATCAAAGCAGTGCAAACAGTATTTGAATCCAAAGTGGAATTAGTTGTGATACCTTGTAGAAATGTAGCGTCCAATTTAACAACTACGATTTATGAACTAAAACATTATTTAAATAGAAAAAACAAATTAGATAAATATTTGTGTGATATTTTTATTAAATGTAAAAAAGCATTTATGAAAGAAGAAAAAGATGAAATTGGTTCCAGTAAAACCTTATGGGATTTAAGTGCTATCGCATATGAAATCAACGCAGATTGGTTTCAATCAGAAATGATTAGTTGTCCAAAAGTATTGGATAATGGAATATATGAATTGTCAGAAAATAGACATCCAGTAGTATTTGTTAATGATTTATTTCGTAATAAAATATTTCAAGACTTTTTTATAAAATTATCGAACCATAAATGAAAGAAGTGGATATAATATGAAATTAACAAAAGAACATGCATTAGAGTTATTAGAGGAAGCAGTAAAAACAACACCAGATATAGGGTGGATTATTCATTCAAAATGTGTGGGGGAAACTGCTGGTGTAATCGCAAAAAAATTAAAATTGGATGAAGAAAAAGCAATGACTTTAGGATATATTCATGATATAGGTAAAAGAACAGGAGACTTTAAAAATCATGTAATGAATGGCTACCAATATTTAAAAGATTTAGGATTTGATGAAGATTATTGCAACATATGCTTAACTCATTCTTACCTAAATAATGATGTAAATTGTACGGCAGGAGGAATCCCTACAGATATTCCGTTTAGAACAAACTTTATTAAAAATCATAAATATACAATATATGAAAAAATCATTAATTTATGTGATTTAATTTGTAAAGATAAACGAATGATGTTAGAACAAAGATTGATAGAATTAATGTCAAGGAGAGGTTGTTATTCAAATACAGTTTATCATATTACAGAAGCACAAAAACTCAAAAAAGAAATAGATAAATTACTAGGATGCTCAGTATATTCATTATTTGATGATATAAAATGTGAGTGAACATTGTATAATTTTGTATTGTGAGATACGAGAATTTCTCCTTTTTTATTTGACAAAATTGTAGGGGGGGGGGGTATAATTTGAATAGAAGAAAATAAAACGGAGGAGAAAAGAAAAAATGAAAAAAGAAAAGAAGAGTCATTTTAATGTATGGATATATGTCATTATTACAGTATGTATCTTATCTAGTAGTATTGCCTATAGTGCTTTGAATGCTAGTGTTAAAATTACAGGGGATGTGGTAATAGAAAAACCAAAACTTCCTTTATATGATGCAATAAAAAAGAGTGCCGTCATGGATAATGTAAAAAGTACTTTTGTGTCTAGCAATACAGGAATTAATTTTAAAGAAAATTCATCAGATACCAATGGCAAAGGAGTATATATTAGAGCGGGAACAGAAAATAATTCTTATCCTATTTATTATTATCGAGGAGAAGTCGATAATAACAATGTCCTATTTGCGAAATACTGTTGGAAGATTGTAAGGACAACAGAAACAGGAGGAGTAAAACTAATCTTTAATGGAACACCCTCTAGTAGTAATACTTGTAATAATACAGGAAGTGCTTCGCAATTAACAACCAAAGCATTTAATTTATCTTTTAATTCGCCTGCTTATGTAGGATATAAATATGGAGCGATCTATCCAATAACAGATGAGAAACCATTAAGTGGAGGAGTGTATGGAAGTAATGTAAGTTATAGTGGAGGAAAATATACCTTACAAACGACATCTAGCACATTAGATAATACACATCATTATTCCTGTGGAGGAACAACGAGTTGTAGTAGTGTGCGATTCTATACATATAAAGCTAGTTTATATTATGATTATATAACATTAAGTGGAGGAGAGAAAATAGAGGATGCACTAGTCAATATGTTAGATAAAAGTGAAACGAATTCAACAATAAAAGATTATATAGAAAATACTTGGTATAAAGCACATATGACAAGTTATAGTGACAGGCTAGAAGATACAGAATGGTGTAATGATCGAAGTATATATTCTAAAGGAGGATATGATCCAGCAGGGAGTCTTGAAAGTATATTATATTTTGGAGTGTATGGAAGAAGGACAAATGGAACACCAAGTTTAGAATGTCCAAGAGAAGTAGATAAGTTTACCGTAGGAAATGGAAGATTACAATATAAGACAGGATTATTGACGGTAGATGAAGGAATATTAGCAGGAGGAACGAAGAGTTCCAATAATGGTTATTATCTATATACAGGTGAATATTACTGGCTTGGGTCACCTTATGACGTCGGCAGTAATGTCGCAATCGAGTTTAGCGTCACTTCGGCTGGCGATCTGTACCTCCAGCACGTGGACAATTCCAGCGGTGTCCGTCCTTCTGTTTCACTCAAAACAGGAGTCTATTATACTGGAGGAGATGGAACAACAAATAGTCCATATATTATAGATTAATAATATGAATTATCTTTTCTTTTGCAAATTTATCATAATTAAGTAATTGACCATCAATTGTTTTTGTGCTACTATACATGAGTAGTGGAGTAAAAGAAGTATGAAAAGAAATGAATATATCCTTTATAGTGATAAAATAAAAGAAGATAAAAATATTGCAATTCTTTCGGATTTACATATTCATAAAGATATGAAAAAGGAAAGATTAAATGATGCCCTAGAAACCTTAGAGAAAATTGCTCCAACTCATATAGTTATTCCTGGAGATTTATATAATTTAGATGAAAGTACAATTTATGGAACAGAAAATAAAGCATGTCATTTTTTAAAACATGCCAGTGATATTGCAGAAGTAATCTATGTTAAAGGAAATATTGAACAAAAAGAAAAATTAATACCCTATGGTTTATATCATAATGTGATAGAAAACATGTCATTATTATGTGAAAAGACAGAAAAAGGACAAGAAAATTTTATTTCTTATGACGATATGAATATTGCGGGAATAGAACCAAGGAAGAAGTTTTATTTATTAACAGAAAAAGAGCGTTGTGAAGAGTTATTGACAAAATATAGAAAATACTTAGAAATGCTATCAACACAGTGTGGGAAAGAAAAATATAATATTTTATTGTGCCATGATCCGATTATCAGAGATACTTTTATAAACTACAAAAAGCAATATAAACGGGATTTGAATTTTGATTTAATTATTTCAGGACATAATCATGGTGGAATGTTTCCTACTTGGTTAAAACCTTTTTTAAAATGTTCGAAAAAAGTAAATTTAGAGTGGGCATATCCAAGCTATACAAAAGGAATGGAGTTTGAACAAAATCATGCCTTTATTGTAAGTAAAGGTGTGACCAAATTTCATTCAGAAAGTGGGAAACTAGAATCACTGGAAAAATTTCATCATGGTACCATTGAAAATGTTAAAATATTGCGAAAAGAAAGACAGTAAAATACTGTTTTTTTTCTGTAAAATGAGAAAAATCATAGAAAGAAATGTAATTTTTATGGTATTCTTAAAATATGAGGAGAGAAAATATGAAAATAAAAGAGAACATAAAACAAAATATTTTTCGTGGTTATGATATTCGTGGTGTTTACCCACAAGAAATCGATGAAGATACCGCCTATACAATTGGATTGGGATTTGGAAGTCATATCAAAGAATTGGGAAAAACAACTTGTATTGTAGGACATGATAATCGCCTAAGTAGTCCTAATTTATATGAAGCCTTAATTGAGGGAATAAAAGAAACAGGAATTCATATTATTACCCTAGGATTATGTACGACACCGATGTACTATTATGCTTGTATTAAGCTAAATATATTTAGTGGTGTGATGGTAACGGCTTCTCATAATCCTAAAGATGACAATGGCTTTAAATTTGCTTTTGATGAGACAGGAAACTGCAAGGGACAAGAAATAAAAGACTTCCTTTCCTATATTTTAAAGGGAAACTTTCAAAGAGGAGAAGGGAAGATTACCCCTTATGACATTACAGAGGATTATTTTAATTTATTTAAGTCCAATTTTCATTTTGGCAATAGAAAAGTAAAAGTTGTGATTGATCCTGGTAATGGAACTACGAGTATTATTGCAGAAAAACTATATCAAATGTTTCCTATTGATGTCGTTACAATTAATGGGAAAAGCGATGGTACCTTTCCAAATCACCATCCCGACCCTTGCGTTGAGAAAAATTTAGAACAATTAAAACAAAAAGTGAAAGAAGAACATGCAGATATTGGTCTTGCTTTTGATGGTGATGGTGATCGTATGGGAATTGTTTCAAATCTTGGAACCTTTATTCCAACAGATCAATATATGATTATTATTATTCGAGATATTATTGATAAAGTAGAGAAGAAAGTATTTTTATATGATGTAAAATGTTCTAAAAGTTTAAGTGATGAAATTGAAAAATTAGGAGGAAAAGGAATCTGTTATCGAACGGGAAACTCTTATACGAAAGCCAAAGTAAAAGAAGAAGATTTACCATTTGGAGGAGAACTTTCTGGACATGTTTATTTTAGAGATCGGTTTTTAGGATTTGATAGTGGATTGTATGCCGGACTTCGCATGTTAGAAATCTTATCGAATACAACAAAGACAACAGAAGAATTATTAGAAGGAATAGAAAAATACTATGCAACCGAAGAAATGAAATTTCAAAGTCCAGATGATAAGAAATTCCATGTAGTAGAAAAAGTATTAGATTATGTAAAAGAAAAAAAATATTCTTATTTAGATATAGATGGAGTGAAAGTATTATTTGACGATGGATGGGCATTAATTCGCTGTTCTAATACAGGACCTAATATTACAGCTCGCTTTGAGGCTAAGACAAAAGAGCGATTAGCACAAATACAAGAAGAATTTATAAAGAAGATAGAGGAATATAATATTTAAGTTATATAGAACATATTTGTTTATATCAATAAGAAAATGAAATAATGAAATTTTTTAAAAACACTTGACAAAAACGCCTGTTATTAATATAATATTAATATCAAAGACGAAATTGTCATTGTTTTTTAACATCATAGTTATTAACAAAATATTAAAAAGAGGAGTGGTAATATGAGAGAATTAAAACTAATTATTCTTGATAATTTTAAAGAAACTGGAGAAAGCGTAGTAAAGGAATTACAAAATATTAGAGAAACAACAAAGAACTATCGTTTATCTATTACCCAAGATCGCTTTAGTAATGGAGAAGGAAAAGTAAGAATTAATGAGGCAATTAATGGAAAGGATATTTATATTTTAAGTGATGTAGGGAACTATGGCATTACGTATAAAATGCATGGAAAAGATCATGATATGTCTCCTGATGAACATTTTGAGGATATTAAAAGAGTGATTGCCGCAACGAGTGGGCATGCTTCTAAAATCAATGTTATTATGCCATTATTATACGAATCAAGGCAACATAAGAGAAAAGGAAATGAATCACTAGACTGTGCCATTGCTCTACAAGAATTAGAACGCATGGGTGTAGATAATATTATTACTTTTGATGCGCA
>CANQFX010000021.1 GCA_947600015.1 uncultured Bacilli bacterium | reverse complement strand
TTTTATAACACGAAAAAAAGCAAGTGTAAAATCACTCTTTTTACCAAATAAAAAGAAAACCAATGCCAATTTTTTCAGGTTTCTTTTTGGAATTTTTCTTTTTGGTTTTCTTTTTTTCTTCCTTTTTCAAGTTTGATGTATTGTCAATTTTTATCTTGCGATTTCTACTAATTCATATACCTCAATCATATCGCCTTCTTTATAATCTTGACAATTTACTAAGGTAATTCCACAATCCATATCTTTTTTGACTTCTTTTACTTGATCTTTTTCATGTTGAAGGGTATTTACAGACCCATTATAAACAACGACATCATCACGAATAATTCTAGCCTTTTGATTACTTTTTACCACACCACTTGTCACATGACATCCTGCGATAAGACCAACCTTCGAAAATTTAAATAATTGTCTAACTTCCAAAGTTCCCATTACTTTTTCTTCATATTCTGGATCAAGCATTCCTTTCATCGCTTTTTCCATATCTTCTACAATTTTATAAATAATATCATAAGTTTTAATCGTAATGCCATATTGTTTTGCTGTATCCATGGTTTTCGTATTACCACGAACATTAAAGCCAATAATAATAGCATTAGAAGCACTTGCTAACACGACATCGCTTTCGGTAATTGCACCGACAGCACCTCGAATCACGTTAACTTTTACTCCTTCCACATCAATCTTTTCAAGAGCACCTTTTACTGCCTCTAAACTACCATTGACATCAGCCTTTAAAACTACTTTAATTTCTTTTACTCCCTCTTGAATTCTACCAAATAATTCTTCTAAGGTCATACCACTAAAGTTTTGGTCTTGTTCTTTCGAACGAAGACGTCTTTCTTCCGCAATTTGTTTTGCTTGCTTTTCTGATTCAAAAGCCATGAATTTATCTCCAGCACTTGGTACTTCTGAAATACCAGTTACTTCTACTGGAGTCGATGGTCCCGCTTCTACAATATTTTGTCCTTTATCATTTTTTAACGTACGAACCTTTCCAAAATAATTGCCAATGACAATTGGATCACCTAAACGAAGTGTTCCATTTTGAATGAGAAGAGTCGCAACACTTCCTATCTTATTATCTTTTTTCGCTTCTACAACAGCACCACTAGCATAACGATGAGGATTGGCTTTATATCCTTCCATCTCCGCAACTAATAAAATATTTTCTAGAAGTTCATCAATCCCTACTCCTGTTTTAGCAGAAATCTTATTTACAACAATATCGCCACCCCATTCTTCTGGAGTTAAACCATTTTCTACTAATTCACTCATGATACGATCAATATTTGCTTCTGGTTTATCAATTTTATTAATCGCAACAAGAATCGGAACCCCTGCCGCTTTGGCATGATCAATAGCTTCTTTTGTTTGTGGCATCACACCATCATCCGCCGCAACAATAATAATAACAATATCTGTAATAGAAGCTCCTCTAGCACGCATTTCCGTAAAAGCAGCATGACCTGGAGTATCGATAAACGTAATAAGTTTTCCATGACACTGAACAGAATAAGCCCCAATTGCTTGCGTAATACCTCCTGCTTCACCACTAGCTACATTGGTCTTACGAATCGCATCCAAAAGCGTCGTTTTTCCATGGTCTACATGTCCCATAATCGTAACAACAGGAGGTCGCTCTAATAAATCTTCCGCTTTCTCTTCAATTTCAAAGTTTTCAAAATCAGAAATATCTGCCGTTTCTTCTTTTTTCAACACTTTATCATATTCCGATACCAATACTTCGGCACTATCATAATCAACGGCTTGATTTACTGATGCCATGACACCTAAAGCAATCAATTTCTTAACCAAATCAACCGCATTTACTCCTAATGCTTCTGCTAACTCAGAAACACGCATTCCATCATGATATAAAATAACATTTTCATCGGGAATACTTTCATTACTTTGTAATTTTTCACGATGTTTATAGATTTTCTTTCTTTCCTTTAAAAAATCTTTTTTATTTGTTTCTGTCTTTTTTGCTGGTCTTGATTTTACTCTTTCAAATTTGCTTTCATTATCTAAATCAAATTTGGTATCTAACGCTAACTCTTCTGCTTTATCAGCAACTTCCTCTTCTTAGCGTTGTTCCTCTAATCTTCCTTATCTCCTACCACATAGTCTTCTTCATCTTGTATCTGATTATCTAATAATGTAATATCTGTATCACTCAAAGTTGTGGATGCATCTTCATAGGAAATTCCTAATTTTTCACATAAAGCCTCTATTTCTTCTACACTTTTTCCTACATCTAATGCATAATCTTCTATACTCATCATACAATCCACCTCACTTTTCTATTATTTTTCTTATTTCTTCATATACACAATCCTCTATTTCACATTCTAATTTTCTTTCCAATGCTTTCGTTTTCCTTGCTTTTTCTAAAACGTCCACATCTTTTTTAATATATGCACCTCGTCCATTTAACTTTCCACTTTCATCTACAGAAACACTACCTTCTTTACTACGTACAATACGAAGTAATTCTTTTTTTGGTAATTGTTCTTTGGTTACTACACAAGTTCTTAAAGGTATTTTTTTTGGTTTCATACTACCTCCTATTATCGCATATTAATTCCAACTTCTCTTGCTTGTTCCGTTGTTTTAATATCTATTTTATAATGCGTTAATTTTGAAGCAAGACGAGCATTTTGTCCTTTTTTCCCAATCGCAAGAGAAAAATTATCACCATCCGCAATAACAATTGCTTCTTGTTTTTTCGGATCCGTAATTAATACAGTCAAATCTTTAGCAGGAGATAATGCATTCTCAATAAAGATAGCAGGATCTTTATCATAACGAACCACGTCTAATTTTTCTCCATGCAACTCTTCAATAATTCTAGCAATTCGACTTCCTTTCTCACCAATACAAGCACCAATAGGATCAACATTACTATATTCAGAATAAACTGCTACTTTACTACGATTTCCAGCATCTCGAGCAACACTATATAACATAATCGTTCCATCAGAAAGTTCCGGAATTTCTAATTCAAATAATCGTTTTACAAATCCATAATGACTTCTACTTAATAGAATTAATAAATTTTTACCACTATTATCTACTTTCGATACATATACTTTAATTTGTGAACCCATTTCAATTTTTTCACCAGGAATGATATCTTTCTTTGGTAAAATTCCATTCGTACGTCCTAAATCGATAAAATAATTATCAGTATCTTCTAAGGCAACTGTACCAATCAATAATTCATCTTGTTTATCTCCAAACTCTTCCATAATACTATTTCTTTCTGCTTCACGAATCTTTTGCACTACTACCTGTTTTGCAGTAGAGGCCGCAACTCTTCCGAAATCTTTTGGTGTCACTTCGGTATCAATCGTATCTCCAACTTCTAATGTTTTATCAATCTTTTTGGCATCACTTAATTTAATTTCAATTTCAGGATTAAAATAAGAAACTTTTTCCTTTTCTTCTTCAGAATCTTCTTCTTGTTCTGTAGTATCCTCTTCTTCCTCTTCATCATCATCTGTATAATGTTCAAATAAATAATCCTCATATTCTTCTTTTGTCATTTTATCATCTGGTACTACCGTTAAATAAGAATAGACTTTAATATCTCCAGTATCACGATCAAATAATACTTTAACATTTGTTTTAGAATTAAAATTCTTCTTATAAGCAGAACTAAGTGCTAACTCCATCGCATTATAAACAATTTCAGGATCAATATCTTTTTCTTTTACAATATGATCTAATGCTAATTTAAATTCCTTTCCATTCATGCTACCATCTCTCCTTTTTCTTTTGAATAAATATCTAATTCATCACAATCTTGTAAGACTTCTTCATTTTGATCAATAATCTCATTAATCACTCTAGATACTTCTGTAATTTTATTTAAATCAATTACTTCATCACTATCTATAACAATATGAAATACTTTTTTTCCCTCTACCTGTTCTATAAATGCATCATCTACAAAAACATCAAATTTAGAAATCTCATCATTCACTAAGTTTTCTATCTGTTCTTTCATGTACACCTCCTAAATAATAAGAGTGGGATTCTTCTCTTCCCACTCCTTTCTGCAACTATTATAACATATATTTATCATTTTACAAAGAAAATTTATGAATTAATGATAATATCCCTCATAATCCTCTATTATAACTTTCGGAATCATAGGAATCATAATCTCCTCTTCTTCTATTTTTTCTTCTTTTGTTCTCTTGATGTTTCAAAATTTTTTGCTGATATAAAAAAGAAAGAGACCTTAGTCTCTATCCTGTCATAGACTGAAATCGCTGAATTCGTTCCATAAAATGTTTACTTTTTAAATAAAGCCCTGTATAGCGATCATAATAGTCATCTAAAAATTGATTAATTTCTTTACTAACCTCTTCAGATACTTCTAATTTTGTAATATTTTTAATTTCGACATAATAATACATACGAATCATTTGAATTGTTTTCTCACGAACGATACCTTCATTCGTATAACAATCCTTACATAAATATCCACCACTACTAGCAGAAAGGGACACAATATTGGTTGTCTTACCACAAACACTACAACAATCAATACTTGGATGAACTCCTAAATAATCTAATAATTTTAACTGTAAAATATTCGTTAATACAAGAGGAGAAAGACCTTCTTCCATCTTTAACAAAGTATCTCTTAATAAGAAAAAGATTTCCTTTTCCTCACTCTGCTTCACTGCTTGCTGAACCAAATCAATTAAGAAAGAAGCATAACTTACTTTTTCTAAGTCCATCACTATCTTCGAAAAAGATGCAATTAAATCGACACTAATTAAAGTAGAAAGTCCTTGTTCTTTATAGGAAATATGAAAAGTTGCATAAATTAATTTTCGACTAACTCCTCGAAGTTTACTTTTCATATTACGACATCCTTTAGAAATAACTCCTATCATTCCATACTCTTCTGTTAAAATATTTAAAATTTTACTAGATTCATGATAATTTGTTTCACTTAATATAATTCCTTTAACACTTTCTAGTTTCATATTCTCACTTCTTTTTCAATACTTGTAATAAATTATAATATCGAATATCTCCTGTTTTTTTAAATAATTCCCAAAGAAGATTATAATTCATAAAATCACCTCTACATTTATATAGTGGTAATTTTTATAACTTTTTATTCCTCTTCTTTTAATCCTAATTCTAAAAAATATTTTTCCTGATCTCGCCAATTTTTTAATGTTTTTACATAAGTTTCTAAAAATACTTTTTTGCCTAACAGTTTTTCAATATCGACACGTGCTTTTTGTCCTACTTCTTTTAATAAACTACCATTTTTTCCAATAATAATTTTTTTAATATTATCGCGTTCTACTACGATCAAAACCTGAATATGAACAAAATCTTTTTCTTCCTCGTAATTTTCTACATAGCAAGCAACTGTATGAGGAATTTCATCTCTTGTTAATTTTAAGATTTTTTCTCTTACTAATTCTGCAACTAAAAATCTAGTAGATACATTGGTTAATTCTTCTTCATCATAAATTGCATCCATTTCATTTAAATATTTTTTAAGACAAGCAATGACAACTTCAATATTATCTTTTTTCTTTGCCGAAATTGGAATAATTTCCGCAAAAGCATATTTTTCTTTTAATTGGTTGATTTCCTGTAATAATTTTTTCTTATCTTTTATTTGATCAATTTTATTTAACAATAAAAATATAGGAATATTCTTTTCCTTGATACGATCTAAAATAAATTGATCTCCCGTACCAAATCCTTTTTCGATATCTACTAAAAATAAAATAACATCAACATTTTCCGTATGATGATACGCTTTTTGATTTAACAAATTTCCTAGTTTATGCGTAGGTTTATGAATGCCAGGAGTATCAACAAAAATAATTTGAGAATCTTTATCATTATAAATTCCTTGAATAATATTTCTCGTGGTACCACGAACATGAGATGTTATCGCAAGTTTCATTCCTAATAAACTATTTAACAATGTACTTTTTCCAACATTGGGACGTCCAACGAGACTAACAAATCCACATTTCATATAACATCCTTCTCTCCAAAAGGATAAGGACATAATTCGCTTACCGTATATGTTTGATAAGTTCCATCTGCTTGATAGCAATAAATAAGATCATCACTTTCAAAAAACTCTTCGATTAATTGTCTACAGACAAAACAAGGGGTCACAATTTTTCCACTAGCAGCCATAACATGTAATTCTTGAAAATCACCCTTTTGATAACCAGCACTAATCGCATTGACAATGGCAGCACGTTCTGCACAAATGCCAGCACGAGTACTAGCATCTTCTACGTTAACACCTGCAAATTCTGTTCCATCTTTCATGACAACAATCGCAGAAACAGGAAACTTTGAAATAGGACAATAACTATTTTTATGTAGCGCTAATAACTGATCTTTCATAATATTCCTCCAATCACTTCTATCATTTTAGGTAAAAAAATTACGATTCCTACGATAAATGATATGATAGCCATCATTAATACACCTGCACTCGCAGTATCCTTAATCGCTTTCGCTAAAGGATGAATTTCTGGTGATATAAAATCAACTACATACTCTAATGCCGTATTAAAAAACTCTGCCATCAAAACCAACCCAATTAAAACCAAACATATTAAAAATTCATAATATGAAATATGAAAAACAAACCCAAAAAGAATTACGAATATAGCAATTACCGTATGAATTTTTAGATTTTGTTCTGCTTTATATGCTTCAACAATTCCTGAAAAGGCATACTGGAAACTATGAATCAACCTTTTTTTATCTAACTTGTTATTTTTTTTACTTTTCCCTGGTAATCCCATATTCTTCTAATACCTCCTTTTGTTTGGCAAACATGATTTCCTCTTCTTCTTTTGTTTGATGATCATATCCCAACAAATGATAAAATCCATGTACCGCTAAAAAAGCAAGTTCGCGAAGCAAAGAATGTCCATATTCTATTCTCTGTGCCTCTGCTTTCTCAATAGAAATATAAATATCACCCAAAATTCTTTCTTTGGTTGGCAAAACAACACTATCTTCATCTTCTAAAGCAAAGGTAATTACATCTGTTTCCTTATCGATATTTCGATACGTCTGATTCAAACGATGGATTTCGTCATTATCTACAATAATAACATTGAAACTAACATCCTTTAAGTGTTCCTTTTTTACTGCAAGTTCTAGTACTTTTTCCACTGTCTTTAATTCATCTATCTTTTTTTCTGTTTGATTAAATATTTGTATCTGCATCTTATCCTCCTACAACATCATTAAAATTCCAATTAAGAGTATAATTGATATGATATTTAAAAACCATTCTTTTTTCAATAAATTGGGAGCCTTTTCTCCTAAAGAAGACAAAAAGAAGTATAAATAATAACCACAAAAACCTCCTAATACATTTAATAAGATATCATCAATATCAAATACTCTTCCAATAACCATTTGTACAATCTCAATAGAAATCGAAGCAATGAAAGTTAAAAAAACAGTTAAATGTGGTTTTTTATTTTGTAAGTAATAACTAATAAAGAATCCATAGGGCATGAATAAAATCATATTTCCTAATACATTTTTAAAAAATAACCTACTTCCCATATGATATCGTAAAATTTCTTTCAAAGGAATAAAATTATTACTCGACCAAGAAGTATCATCTTGAAATGTCACAATTTGGAACAAACACAAAATATAAATAATAAAACTAAGCATTAATAATTCTTTATAGATACTAACATGTTCTTTGGTCTTTGCTAAATAACTAATACGAAAAGAAACGATGATGACAATAGAAATTACTACCATTGGCCAAGTAAAATCAACAACACCATGAATCGTACGAGAAAGTGGTCCTAGCATATTACTCCTCCTTTGGTTCTGCCTCTTGTTCTATATTAAAATCTTTTAAAGATAAGGTATCGGTAATATCTTCTTTTACTTTAAAAAATACCTCTACTATTATTTTACTATTTTTCTTTGTCTTTTTCAAAACTTTTTTCGTTAAGATAGTATCTTCTTTTCCAAGTTTCGTTTTTAGTTTCTTACTAGCAAAGGCAATGGCTTTTTCTTCTACATTTTGAATGGTATAATTTTCCTCGGTCACTTTCGTCTCCAAATAATCTACTAACTGAAGTCGAATTGGTAAAAGATCACTTTCAAATAGTGTTTTTGTTTTTTTCTGATACGTTTTAAAAGTAGAAAACAAAGTAAAATACTGATTTAAAAATTGTAGTTCCAATTGTTTTTTCTTTTTACCCGTCACCTTTTCTTCACGATAATAAGTAGGTACTTCTACTTCTACTCGGTACCAAATCTCTCCAAATACTTGTCCCTTTGCACACCGTTTCGAAACAATTTCTTCTTTATTATGAATCAGTCCACTAATCAAGACATCTCCTTTTTTGACATAATCTAATTTTTTTACTAAGACTTCTCCCGAAATTGCCTGAATCTCTAAAATCATTGCATTTTTTTTCGCAACAATACTCTGTTCAGGACAAACTTCTTCCTTTTTATTCTTTTTTCGTTGTTCTACTTTTACAACGTATTTTACCCCTACTTCTTCAATTTCTAACCATTCTAAGTCATTGGTTTCTTTTTTTAAAATTTTTTTTACAATCTGTTCTTTTTTTTCATAAGGAACTTTAAAATGAAATTTTTGAATCCCATACTCTTTTAAATCATTTTTCACAAGACTTTGAATTTCCCGATTAGGATGAACTACTTCTACTTCAAAAATCAAATGGCTTAAAAATAAATTTAGTAGTATTCCAAAACCACAACATAGAAAAAACACAGCATACTTTCGCAAATAATGTCGATATTTACAAAGTCCAATTCTTCCTACAATTTCAATCTTATAAATCGTTTTCATTTCTTTGATTTTTTGATAATCATGTTCATCAACAATAATCATGACCTCTTTGAAAGATGTTTCCATATCATAAATAGAAATATTTTTTCGAATTAAATTTCTAATAAAATAGTCAGGATTTTTTCCCGTAATTTTTAATCGATATCTACTAATCATGGAATACCTCAATCGTAGAAATATCTCCTAATATCAAAAGTTCTTGATCGAGCAATTGATTGAGTGTTAGATTTTTTCCTTTCATAACTACTCTTTCTTGATTGCTAGAAAAAGAAATTCTTTCACTCTCTAAAGATAAAATTTCTTTATAATTCATTACATGAACACGATTTGAAAAAATAGTAAATCGAAATTCATCATCCTTAATATATTCATATACTCTATTTCGCATGATATCACCTATTACAGTATATGAATTTTAAGATAAAATAGAAAAAATGCTTTTATCGCATTTTTATATATTGTGCTTGCTGAACAGCAAAAGGATCTGTAGAATTTATGTTTTCTACTAAATTAAGTGCCGCAAAATGAGCATCTATGGCAGGAAAGAGGTCCGTACTGCGACTTACCTCAAAAGGAGCTACTCCTTCCAAAATATATTTGTCATGGCTCCCTCGATTACGTAATTCATTAATATAATCTGGCTCTAATAAAATTTTTCCCTCTTCTTCTCCCAAAGAAATAGGAAGATAAATATCCTCTTCAAATAAAGGTGTAATTAACTCATATAACTCCTGTTCTGAAAAATTATACCTCGCTGGCCAAGTTCTTCTTATTTCTTCAATGGATGTTTTATTATAAAGTGTTTTACCCATGAATTGCAGTGGCAAACTTGAGACATATTGAATTTTTTCTTTTTCAATATAGGCAGGGCAAATCTTAAATCCCAGAACATCAATTACTATACCATTAGAGCGCTTATTAGAGCCTGCCTCCTTCTGTATTTTTAATTCATATTTTTCATAATCACAATAGGCTAATTCTGTTTCAATGGTAATTTTATACCCCTCTACTTCTCTCATCAGTTTTAATTGATATCTTCTATTTATCATTTCTAAATCCATTTCACATAAAGTAAGCGGAAAAGATAGTTTTAAAGCATTCTCATTACTTTCATCATTACGATATACATGGTTAATTCGTATATCTTTTAATCTTCTAGTCAGCAAATAAGAAAGAATCTCTCGCTCCTCGTCTGTTCCTATCAGTTCCTTAAAAGTGCCTGGATAAAACGTAATATCTTTTTCTATTTTTTCTGTAATTTGCATTAAATATGCCAAATAATCTAAAATCATCTTCCGTCCCCCTGATCGAATTATTGTAGCCTTTCTCGAATCAGATTGCTTACTGTTTTCATATCTGCTTTTCCTTTTAATCTGGATGTTGCTTCTTTCATAACTTTACCCATGTCTTTTTGGCTCTCTGGTTTCACTTCTTGAAAAATTTCATCTACTACGCTCTTGATTTCTTCTTCCGTCAATTGCTCCGGTAAATATTCCATTAAAATAGCAAGTTCTGCCTCTGTTTTTTCAACTAAATCATGACGATCTGCCTTTTCAAATTCTACCAAGGAATCTTTTCTCATCTTTATTTGTTTATTTACAACATCAATTAACAACTCATCATTGATTTCTCTTTTCCTATCAATATGTTCTTGATCCATGGCTGCTTTTACCATACGAATCACAGTTAATCGTTCTTTCTCCTTATTTTTCATTGCTTGAATCATATCTTGTTTTAATTTTTCTACCATACAATCTCTCCTTTTTTGTTTTATTATATAAAAAATATTATTCTCATGCAAATTGATTTTGCATTTATCTAACATATTTACTAACAAATTGATTAATTTTTATCTTATGTTTTATCTGCGATAATTTAAAATCGGATTGATATAAAAGATCCACTTCACGAGATAACTCTTCTAAGGCATTCTCTCCTACTTTTTGATTAAAATGTTCCTTAATCATGGAAATATCTCCTGTATACCTTTTTTCTTTTAGTAAAGAATAAAAAGGCTGTGTCTGATATAAAGGTTGTACACTAGGAACAATCATGAAATAAGTCGTATCTTGATTCGCATGATAAGAATAAATAAATTTGTTTAATGCTCTTTGGATTTCTTTATCTTTTATTTCATATTGACCAAATAAAAATAAAAGTTGCATAATCTCAGATGTCTGTAGTGTATTAAAAGCCTCCTCCAAGTATAAGTTCTCTCTCGTTTCCCCATAAATCTCTGAAATAGAAATCCCTTGACGAAATACAAAACTTCCGTTATGTTTACAAATTGGATTTTTAATATTATTCATAATATGATTGATTTCATGAATTACAGAGGTTAATTGTTCGGCATAACCTTGTTTATAATAACTAGATACATAAATTTTTCTGTTGATTTTCCACGTAGAAGAGGTGCGCATTATATCAGATACAAACAAAGCAGGACAATATAAATCATCGTTATTTCTCCCAATAATATTCGTGTCTGGAAAAATCTCTTCCATTGCTTTTTGTGTGTAAATGAACTTTGTCTTTTGAAATAATTTACAAATACTATCCACTTCTTGAACACCATAATAAGCAAAAATACCTGCGCAACTAAGATATTGCATTTCTTTTAATTCTTTAGGAACATCTTGATTTCGATTTATATAATCAATGAAATATTTACTATATAAAAATAATTGATTTACATCTTCCTTTGTTTGCATTTTCTCTTCTTCCTTTTTATGGCCCTTATTTTAACACAAAAGAAACCATTCGTCAAAAAAATAGAGATTTTTAATAATCTCTATTATTTGCACGATTTCTTTTTCTAGAATTTTTAATTCCTTCTTTTTCAGCCGCTCTTCTTCTTACCCCTGGTTTATCATAAGCTTCTCTTTTCTTGAATTCAGAAGGAATACAGTCTCTTGCTACTTTTTGTTTAAACTTTCTTAATGCTTGGTCTAAACTCCCTTTCACGGTTACTGTAGTGGCCATTATTATCCCTCCCTTCGCTTTAACTACAAAAAATTATAACAAAATTTTTTTTATTTTTCAACATTTTTATTTATTTTTCTATATTTTTATGTAATTTTTTTTAATTTTTTATACTTTTTACTTTAAAGGGCACATATTATTTTCTCCAATGCGACGTAGCGCAGATCCTAAATTATGACCTGCATCCTGTAGAATTTTTATAATATTTGTGAATGCATTAATTACCGCAGCACTAATGCTCTCACCCCCATAAATGTTTTCTAATTCTTTTTCGTCTAACTGTTTCATTCACCACACCTCGTTGGATTTGTAATTCCTTCTATGACACCAGATAAAAATATCACAATGGCAGAAATCGCAACTCCTACCCAGGCAGATACACCTCCTGTAATATTTTGCATTTCTATTTCTTCTATTGCTTCCATACTATGTTATCTCCTCCCATATAATGTTAAAAATTTCTATAAACCTTTTTCTTTTCGTTCTGATAGATAATAAAATCACATCATTTTCTTTTCGTTTATTAGAAAAAGGAAAAGAAAGAATCACTTCATGATATGATTTCTTCCCTCTCGTTAGTACCTCTCTCGTTATTTTTTTGATATGGAATTTTACCCGTTGGTTAGCAACATAAATAAAATGATTCTGATAAAAATAATCTAACTCTTTTTGCGATAATATTAAAATAACGAGATCATTTTTTACCACTACGCCTTGAAACACTTGATAATCATTCCATTTTTCTTTTATAAAATGAAATAATAGTAAGATTTCTAATAAACAAAAGAAAAAAATTAAAGTTAAGATTCCTTTCTTTTTCTCATAATTTCTTCGTTTCATAAATTTGTCCATTTTCTAATTTTAAAATACGATGAAATAATTCTTGATTATTAAAGCGATGACTAATAACAATAATCGTAGCATCCTTTTTATATTCTAACAATTGTGTTAAAATTTGATGTTCACGCTGAATATCAATCTGACTAAACGACTCATCATAAATATAAATGTTACTATTTTTTAATAATGAACGTGCCAAAATAATTCTTTGTCTTTCTCCATTACTAAAATTAAATCCATTCTCTTCTACCATCATTTGTTCTTTTAATGATTCTCTTTCAATAATTTCTTTTACCGTAGTAATTTGAATGACTTTTTCAAATTTTTCCTGTGATACTTCTTGTTTCAATGTAATATTATGATATAGAGTGTCAGTAAATAAATATTCTTGACTACCAATATAAGTAATATCTCGGCGAATCTTTTCTAAAGGATAATGATTAATATCAATATTACCAATACTTACATTTCCATAATCCACTTCTAGATAACGCATTAAAATCTTCATTAAACTACTTTTGCCACTTCCAGAGATTCCTGTTAATAAAACCTTCTCTCCTTCTTTAATTTCTAAATTTAGATTTTGAAATAAAAATTGTGTACCAATCTTATAAGAAAAGTCAAAGAATTGAATCGTACCATTCACCTGATATGGTAAAAGTACATTTTTTTCTAGCAAAGGTTCTTTACGAATCGTAAATAAATCCTCTACTCTTTCAAGACAAACAGAAAATGCATGATACTCATGGAAAATTTCTAAGATATGATTTAAACTATTTAAAAAATAATTTAAAAAAGTATAAAATACAAATAATTCTCCAAGAGACCATTCTTTTTCAATCACGAAATAACTTCCGATACCATAAATGAGTACAAATAAAATATCATATAAACATTGTCGAAATAATAAGATTCCTTCTTCAAAAAAAGAATACTGATATTGATTTTCTAATAATTTTTGGTAATGAAGAAAAAATTCATTCGTTCGTCTTTTTTCTATATGGCTTCCCTTAATGGTATCAACACCACTTAAAGATTCTACAAAATAAGAGTTTACTTGATCTTCTGCTTTTCCTATGTTGCGAAATAGTTTTCTTTTTTTCCCCTTTACTAATAAAAAATGACATAAAAATAAAAAGGAAAAGAACAATACCAAATGTGTTAGTCGTTGATATATGCGAAACATAACAAAGAAAAAAATAATAAGACTAACGACATCCGTAGATAAACTACAAAGCGCTTTGGCCACAAAATTTTTTACTGTTGTTAAATCACGAAATCTCGATATTACTTCGCCTGTAGTCCTGTTTTTATAATATAAATATGGAAGCGAGAGAATTTGTTCATACGTTTGTAAGGTAATCTCTTTATCAAATAAATATATCCATTTCATTAAAAGAAGATTTCTTAAAAATAAATTTACTTCCTTAAAAAAATAAATAATCAATAAGTGATAACTAAAGAAAAAAATATTTTCAGATATCTCTTTTTCAATGGAAAATTTTAATAAATATTGAAAATGAAACGCTGTTGCAATATTTAAAAAAAAGTAGGTGGAAGTTAGTAAAAATAATATACAACAAAATAGTTTGTGCGTGTGTAAAAATACTTGAAGCCTCTTTCGTATCACTTTCTTTTTCGTCATGATTGGTAATTTTTTGGTGGGTTTTAAGAAGATATAATTTTTACTAGAAAGAAGTCGAAATTCTGAAAAAGAATACACTACTTTCCCCTTGGCAGGATCCATAATCATAACGCGTTGTTGTTTCTGATTAATTTGATAAACAACTACAAAATGCTTATATTTTCCGTGAATAATGAAATGAGCAAGACAGGGTAAGTTATCTTCTTGTATTTGGGACAAGTCTCCTCTCATTCCATTGGCACAAAATCCAAGTTTTTTTGCAGCCTCCATTAGATGATATGCCGATACTCCTGTTTTGGTTGTATGTGTTATATCTCTCAAATATTCCTTCGACACATCTCCTCCATAGTATCGAATCACAGATAACAAAGAGCAAACACCACAATCTTTCATACCATCTTGTAAAACGACCTGAATCAAATGTTGTTTCTCTCACCTCCTATTTTATTATTCGAAAAATTTTCAATTTTTCCAAAAAAAAAGACAATTTTTGTCTTTTTTTAAGGATCAACTTTTCTAGCCTTAATTGACGCGTGATATATATAAGGGTAAAAATAGAGTATGATTCTGATCCTTCGTATAATTATCATAACACAAAAAACACCTGTAAACAATAGATTTACACCATTTTTTCATTAAAATCTTGGTAAAAAGCATACACCAGCCATCATTTTTCCTGATATTCTTCCTTGGGAATTAAGTGATCCACCTCTTTATCAAATTTTTTCATAAAATGATAAGAATTACAATGACTCGCATGTCCTTTACAAGAATTTACACTAAGCAAAAACTTAGAATAAATAAATTTATTTTGATTCAATAAATTTTTCCATAACTTAAATTTTTTTCGCATTTTCTTCTTAAATCTCTTTCTAAGTAAAATATGTGTTTCAAAGATACGATAGCCACAAAAATCAATTCCATTTTCATTTAAAAAATATCTGCTCTTTGAATTAAGCTGCAACTGCAAATGCTGATTTAAAAACTTTTTTATTAACAAAAGTATTCGTCTCGCATCTTCTTTTTGAGGAAGCAAAAGAACAAAATCATCCATATAACGCACATAATTTTCAACTCTTAACTCCTCTTTAATATAATGATCTAGTTCATTTAAATAAATATTAGCAAAATACTGACTCGTAAAATTACCAATAGGAATACCAATTTCTTGTCCATCATCTAATATTCTTTGACTAAATTCAATCAATTTTTGATCAGAAATATCTCTTTTAAGAATTTCCAATAATATATGCTTATCGATACTATAAAAATATTTTTTAACATCACATTTTAATACATAATAACTAGGATACTTTCTTTTCATACGACGCATTTTCTTTTGAATCGCAAACACAGCCGCATGCGTACCTCTTTCATCTAAACAAGCATAAGTATCAGAAATAAACCGTTTAAAATAATAAGGTTTAATAAATTCTTCTACATACCATTGATGAACTACTCGATCACGATAAGGTAAAGATTTAATTAATCTTTCTTTCGGCTCGTAAACGAAAAAGGAACGATATTTACCAAAATAATAATTGCCACTTTTTATTTCATCAATAATCCTAATAATATTAGTCTCTAAATCCATTTCAAAAATAGTAACTTCTTTTTTCTTAACTTTGCCTATTCTCGCTCTATTATTTGCTGCTATCATTTTTTCAAAAGTAAGTTTCTCATAAAAACATTTTTTTATTGTCTTAGACATGAATTAATCCATCCACCTAAAGATTTACCAATATTATTAATTTTTCTACTCCAAGCCTCATAATTTTTAATATTAATATATTTTTTCTTATAAGAAATTCTAGCTAAAACCTTCAACATTTTAAGATTAATATCAAGACAATTTAAATAAACCAACTTATCTTTTTTTTCAAATGCTTTATATGCATATAAAATATTTTCCATACCTTCATATAAATATTTTTTAATCATGCGAACAATTCCGAACTTTGTAGTATTAGGATATTTCTCTGTAATCATTTCAATATAAGCAATATAATCAATATAAATTTGATAGATTCTAGTTTCCTCAACCTCTCTTTTCATCTAGAACCATCTCCTTTATTATACTTAATTTTTCAAGTGCCTCTAAAGGAGTAATATTATCAATATCAATTTTACTAATAAATTCAAAAACTTTATCTTCCTGTTTCAATTCGATATCCTTAACCAAAACAACATCTAAGTTATGATTTTTAAAAACTCTTAAATACTGATCCAAAACATTTTCAGGGAAACCACATTTATAAGTTTCATTACTAAACTTTACTTTTTTTAAAACTAAATATTCATTAATAAAATCGCAATCTTCACCTAAAAATATATAAAATTTTCCAGATTTAAATAAATACAACTTATTTTTATCTTCTTTTTTTAATTCTAAATATTTATCATATATTTTACTCATAATATCCCCTTTTAATTCTTATGAAACAAAAACAGTGCTGCAAACGCGCTGTTTTGCAAATATTCAGATTTTCATCATTTTATTACTCACCCAAATATTTTATTTATATTTTCATCTATGAAATAGATAGGTCATAAGTTTCTAAAATAAACATTATAATAAAGTCCGTAAACAAAATAGCGTAATGAAGCATTACTTGCTAATATATCATAACGAAGTTTTCACTTTTATATTTTAGTCTGCGAGAACGAGGCGAGCGGAAATGTTGCCATTGGCACCACCCGTGTTCCTATTGAAGTTGAACTGGCCTGCCAACACTCCATTGTTGTAATTGCCGCCGCGATTGAACCACGGGTTCGTCGAGTCAACGAAGTTCGAATTGTCAGCGTAGAGAGAAGAAACCAAAACGAACAGAGTTAATTTTTACAACCTATAACCTACATTTATTTAAACATGTTTTCAAGATGTATGAAATCAAGAAACATGAAATAAATGCCATTCTTTAATTTGTGTCATTCCCGTAGAAAAAAGCGGGAATGACACATTTCCATTGGAAGAAAAAAAGTTAAGTAATTTGAAATAAATTCCAAATTACCCGACTGCGAGAACGAGGCGAGCGGAAACGTTGCCATCGGCACCACCCGTGACCCTATTGAAGTAGAACTGGCCTGCCAACACTCCAGCGTAGTAACGGCCGCCGCGAGCGAACCACGGGTACGCCGAGTCAACGAAGTCCGAATTGTCAGCGTACCAGGTGTTGTGAACTCGTTTAGCCTTATCTTTATCATAATAGTAGTAAAATGGCCCCATCTCCCCTGTTGCATCGCCTAATATTCGATTATTATAACTTACATAAGTACTGTTAGAACTATATTTATCTAAATAAATAGCATATTTAGTTAAATCTTCAGCACTAAAACCACTTTTTACTCCTTTTGAATTCTGCTCCCCATACTGATCCACATAAGAAGCCATATATTCCCATGCACTTCCACTCATATCATAAACACCAGTAATATTTCCTGTCGTGCTTGCTAAAAGGCCTCGACTGGTATCATAAGTTACCGTAAGTGGAATTTTTTCTTCTCCTGTTCCATCGACACCAGGAAAGTCACTTTGATCTGCCTCTTCAGTAGCAGAGTATCCTGTTAAATAAGTAGAATTATTATTGATATTAATTTCTTTTCCTATTCCATATTTTGAGTGTGATAAATAAGCTAC
>CANQFX010000020.1 GCA_947600015.1 uncultured Bacilli bacterium | reverse complement strand
AGTAATAATTATAATATATTAGAAAAATTTCCAATGAAAACAGAATCTTTGAATCAGTATAATATTGTATCCACAAAAAAAGATATTGATGTGGATTGGGTGCATTGTTTACCACACGGAAAGGATGTAGAATATCAAAACATTAAATTACAAAAAATAGATTATGGTATGAGTGACTATAGAACGACAGTATTTGTTAAATTTACATATGAAAATAAAAAATATTTAATTGGAAACATACATACAGACTATATTTCTACTGAAGGTAAGATAAAAGGAGTACAAAAATCTTTAGGTTATTTAGATAATATAAAGGTAGATTATAAACTAATAATTGGTGATATGAATATGGTATCACATATGTCAGAAGTATATAGTATTTTAAAAGAACATAGTAATTATCAAACTTTATCTAGGAATAAAAATTTTAATGTAACCGATAATTCCTGGCATGGTTATGGAACAAAAGAACAAGTTAATGTAGACTTTGCATTTATAGAAAAAAACAAGAAAAATCATTTTGAATATAAAATTATAAAACAAAAGGATATGATGAAGGAAGGGTCTGATCATAGACCAATAATTATAGAGATTAATTAGGCAGAAAGTTGTAAATTATTACGTCATTCGCACCGGAATGATATCAAACTTGGAAAATTCGAGTAAAAATATAATTGGTTGAAGGAAGTGAAGATTATGATAAAACAAAATGTGATAACGGGAGAAAGAGCGATTGAATTAGAATTATGGTTATCCGAAAATTATCCTATTAGTATAACTAGTGAGGAATTGTTTGATTTATTGTCTTCTAAATTGAATTCAAGTGAAATTGAATTTTTAATAAGCACCTATTATATACCAATATCGGATATAAGAAAATAACTGAGTGCATATGATAATACAAGTCCTCACATGAATGAATTAAAATTTATTTCTTTTTTGCAAAGAAGATATAGTTATGATACTAATATGATTATAAAAAGAATCCGATATGTTAGAAAAATAAATAAATATTTAAAGAAAAATCCAGATGTTGTACTTCCGGATGCGCAACTTTTTGACAAATTGGTTAGAGATAATATATCTGCAATTATTCAATTACAAGAGGAAAAAGAATGCTTAGGTGATGAAGAATATTGGAGATACTTATTAAACAAAGATAGAGAAGAACTAGAAAGATTACAACGAGCAAAATCTAAAGAAGAACTGAAAGAAGGCCTTTGTAATAAATTAGAGGTAATAAAGGCTATAACTAATTATTGTGGACTTACGTTAGACGATATCCTTACAGAAGCTGATTTAAAAAAGAAAGAACATGTGTCATTTTCAAAAAAGTTTTAAAATGACTAAAATTATTTTTATATGGAAATACTGAGTATAAATTTTAAATAATAATTGTATTAATATAATGCTAATTTTTGAACTGCTATACGTTTTTTTTAATTTATATTTTTCTTTTCATATCTAAAACTATAGATTTTACCTTTGAAATATTATTGATGTGGTTGTTGACCAATTTTGTATTATTATTTTGAGTTTGTGCGGTATATTTTCGTTTCCTTGGTAGCGGGTATTGATATGTTTTGCTGAAAGATTTTGTGCTAATTCATTATCTCTTGAGAAAAATTTTTGTTGTAATCCACTTCTCATATAATATGTATTTTTATCCAATAAAATATTGAGTTATAATATATAAAAGAGGTAATTTTTATGAATAAAATAGAACAACTACAAAAGATGATTGATGATTCTAAAAATATTGTATTTTTTGGAGGAGCAGGAGTTTCTACAGATAGTGGAATTAAAGATTTTCGGAGTAAAGATGGTTTATATCATATGAAAACAAAATATCCAGTAGAATATATATTAAGTTTTGATATGTTTAATCGTCATCCAGAGGAATTTTATCGATTTTATAAGGAAAATTTAAATTGTTTGGATGTATCTCCTAATGCGACTCATCTTTATTTAAAGAAATTAGAAGATATGGGTAAATTGAGTGCTATTATTACTCAAAATATTGATGGATTACATAAAAAAGCGGGAAATAAAAAAGTATATGAAATCCATGGTACAATATATAAAAACCATTGTACTCAATGCCATCAATTTTATGATGCAGAATATATCTTTTATAGAAAAGGAATTCCTAAGTGCGAAAAGTGTGGTAGTATTATTAAACCAGATGTTGTTTTGTATGGAGAAATGCTACCTGATTGTTATGAGAAAGCGCAATATACAATATCAAAAGCAGATATGTTAATTGTGGCAGGAACATCATTGACTGTACAACCAGCAAGCAGTTTAATAAATTTATTTCAAGGTAAGTATTTAGTCATTATTAATAAAACGGAAACGCCTTATGAAGAAATAGCAAATTTGGTGATTCACGATAATTTAAAGTCGGTATTTGAAAAATTAAAATAAAGACAAAATGATGAGAATTTAGAATATGTAAGAGGAAAAATTATAAATTATTATCCATATTAGGTATTTATATTGTTTTAGATGTTAATTTCTTAATTGAGCTAGACAAATAAAAGAAGAAAGATGTTTAAAAAAAGTTTTTCGTTCCATAATATAATTAAGGAGGAAATTTAATATGCAACAACAATATACAGAAGTGCCTGATGATATTTTAACAGGTAAAGATTTAGATTATTTAAGTGATATGTTTCAATGGAACTATGGTGCATTGAAGAAAGCAAATCAAGGGACAAATATGGTTGCGGATGTAGAACTTAAAGAAATGTTAGAAAAGGCAGTGGATTTATTTGATGATAATTTAAGTAATATTTTAAATATTCTGCAAAATATAGGAGGCGAGGAAAATGAATAATCAAAAAATTTGTAATCCTAAAGTAGAAGTTCCTATTGGAATGTCATTAAATGATAAAGATTATATTACTTCTTTACTTACATGCTTAAAAGATATGGAAAAAAATTATGTGATTGCGATGAGTGAAGCGAGTAATGAAAGTTTATATAATGTATTTAAAGAGACCTTTTTAAATCTTGCTGAGTTGCAACGAGAAGTTTATGAGTTGATGTTTCGTAAAGGTTGGTATCAATTAGAGAAAGAACAAGCGCAAAAAATAGAACAAAAACATCAAATGTTGTCTACGGAATACCAAAATTTGCATTCTTAATATAGGCCTAAGTTAAGGCTTTTTCTTATGAAAAATCATACTTTTTTCTTATTTGAATATACTATTATAAATTGATTTTTTGACAACGATGGATATTTATGGTAAACTAATAGGCGTTCGAGGTGGATTTTTTATGAAGAAAATTACTAGAATGAAAAAAATTACTAAAATATCAGTTAAAAAAAGTTTATTTATTGTTGCTATGATAATGATTAATTTAGTTAGTTGCTATTTATTTCAATATCATACAATTTATCATAGTATTCATCTTTCTGTTGTAAAACAGCCTAAAGTAGAATATGGAACTGCTAACTATGATATTAAAAAGTTAGTTGATAAAGTTGATGGTGAAATTGTATCTGTTACTAAAGATATTGATACAACGGTTGTAGGAAAACAAGAGGCTATTGTAGAAATAAAAAAAGATAATGTAGTAAAACAGGTTCCTATTGTGGTTGAAGTGGTAGATACAGTGGCTCCTGTTATTGAAATGAAAGAAGAAAAGGTTACTCTTACAGAGGGTGATAATTATAATGTATTAAGTAATGTATCTTTGGTTGCTGACATTGTAGATGGAACTTTGGATTATCGTGAAAAAGCATCGGATATTCCAGAAGAAGATACGAATTACTATACAATAGAGGGTAATATTGATACAAATAAAGCAGGAATTTATCCGTTGACAATTAAAGCAGTAGATCAATATGGAAATGTTTCTAAATCTGTATATAATGTAGAGGTTGTAGAAAAACCAAAACCAAAAGTTCCTGTTGTCCAATATCGTGAAGAAACACATGATGAGTTACCAGCTATTGCAAGTTCTAATGAATTAGTAAAAATTGCATATTCTTTAATAGGAAAACCATATAGAGCTGGTGCCAATGGACCAGATGCTTTTGATTGTAGTGGATTTGTTCAGTATGTTTATTCTCGTGTGGGAATTTCTATTAGTAGAAGCACAAGTACACAAATTCATGAAGGTGTTGCTGTAAGTTATGAAGCAGCGCAGCCAGGTGATATTTTAAGTTGGGGATATGTTAATGGTGTACCAACACATTCTGCTTTATATGTTGGAAACGGAATGATGATTCATGCTACAAATCCAAGACAAGGTGTGCTTTTAAGTAATATTGCTGCTTGGACTAGAGGCTCTGGAACTCGTGTAATTGCTGTTAGAAGGGTTCAAGTTTAAATTTAAGTTAAAATATGTATATTTTTTTCGTATATTCTCATACTATTGATAGGAGGGAAATATATGGAAACATTACAGAAAATTTTGTTAGTAATTACCATCATTGGTGCTATTAACTGGGGACTAATTGGTCTTTTAGATTTTAATTTAGTAGCGATGCTTTTTGGTGAGTCAAGTTTATTTACTAGAATTATTTATACTTTAGTTGGTATTAGTGGACTAGTAAATATTGGTATTTTGTTTAACCATATCGAGACAAAATAAAATTTAAGACTTTTCAGTCTTTTTTTTTGCTTTTATTTACGGTACAATAAATATTGATAACTAGTAAGTAGGGGGCATGTATGGAAGAGGTAGTAATTGAAGTTTTGAATAAATCGAAAAAGCCTATTTCTATTTCTAAAATATTGGAAAAGTTAGAAATAGAAAGAGAAGAGGAACAAGAAACAATCAGAAAGACTTTGCAACATTTAGTAGATGATTGTATTGTTTTGGAAACACCAAATAATCAATATATTTTGATGCAAAAGACTAGTCTCCGAAAAGGAAGATTTTATGGTAATCGAAATGGTGAAGGAAAAGTTGTAGTTACTACAACCTATATAGATAAAATTTCTAATAACCAAATAGTAAAGGAACAAGAGTATCCGATTTTAAAAGAAAATACCAATGGTGCAGTTGATGGCGATATTGTGTTGATTGATTCTGCAAAATTGATGAAAAATGCTAGGATGGCAGTAGTTGAAAAAGTACTAGAACGAAATTTGGATAATATTATGGGAGAAGTTTATCAATTAGGAAATAGTTTTTTTGTAAGGCCGATTGATAAAAGAAAACAGTCCTTAACAATTGCTTTAAATGAAGATGCAATTGAGGGACAACGAGTTTGTGTTTCGTTAGATCAAAAAACAAGTGATAATTTTTATATTGGTCATATTGTAAATACTTTTAATCATAAGGATGATCCAGATGAAGATATTTTATGGGAAGCGTTCAAATGTGGTATTGATAGCCAGTTTAGTAAAGCAACATTAGAGCAAGTGTCTAATATTCCAAATCATGTGCTACCTGTAGATAAAATAGGACGTATGGATTTAACTGATTGGGATATATTTACGATTGATGGAAAAGATACAAAAGATATTGATGATGCAATTAGTATAAAAAGATTAGCTAATGGTAATTATTTATTGGGAGTTCATATTGCAGATGTTTCACATTATGTACCATTGGATTCTCCTTTGGATAAAGATGCTTTTAAAAGAGGTACTAGTGCTTATTTAAGTGGAAAAGTAATTCCTATGTTGCCTCATGAATTATCCAATGGGATTTGTTCATTAAACCCAGGTGTGGAGCGCCTTACTTTATCATGCATGATGGAAATTGATAGCAATGGTAATATGGTCAGTCATCATATTTGGAAAAGTGTTATTTCTTCCAAACTAAAAATGTGTTATGACCAGGTCAATGATATTTTAAAATATAATCAAATTGCAGAAGAATATCTTCCTTTTGCACCGGAATTAAAAATGATGAATCGTCTTGCGCTTTGTTTAAGAAAAAGAAGATTAGAAATAGGCGCGGTTGAATTTAATCGTCCTGAGTTGAAAGTAATATTAAATGAGGAGGGACAGGTTTGTGATTTTTCTTTACGACATCAAGATTTAGGGGAAAATTTGATTGAGGAGTTTATGTTAATTGCTAATGAAACAATTGCTCATCATTTGTGTGAACATGCACTTCCTTGTTTACATCGAAGTCATGATACTCCTAGTGAAGAAAGGTTAGAAGAGTTTATTCGATTACTTCATTCTGTAGGATATCATTATACAAAATATGATGCATCTGACTGTTGTTCTAATGCTAAGGCTTTACAAGATTTAGCTCAATATATTCAAAATACTGGAAAACTCTCTAATATGCTTTCATTCAATATGGTTCGTTGTATGTCTAGAGCAAAATATAGTCCTTATAATATTGGTCATAGTGGTTTAGCAAAGCAATATTATTGCCATTTTACATCTCCTATTCGTCGTTATCCAGATTTAACGATTCATAGGATTCTTAAGGATTGTTGGCTATCAAAAGACTCTGTCATTCAAAATCGAAAACTATGGGAAAGTAAATTACCAGAAATTGCTATTCAATCTTCTAAAATGGAGCGTGCTGCAGATGAAGCAGAGGCTCAGACTTTATATATGCGTTGTGCAGAGTATATGGAAAAACACTTGGGTGATGACTTTCTTGGTACGGTTGTTGGTATTAGTGCCCATGGTTTACAGGTACAATTAGATAATTATATTGAGGGAAGAGTAAGACTTAAAAATTTGTCTGGTAAGTATGTTTATGCTCCAGAATCGTATACATTACTTTCTTTGGAAGGAAAGGACAACTATTCTATTGGCGATGAATTAAATGTTAAAGTAATTGAGGCTAATAAGAATAATAAAACGATAGATTTTTTAATTAATGAAAAGAGAAATAGTTTAGAAAGAGAACCCAAAAGGTATTATAAGAAAAACTAATTCTTTTTTCTTTTTTGGGAGTTTGTGCCTTTTTCCCAATATATTTGGTTGAATAATTCCTCATTTAATGATATGATATATGAAAGAATAGGGGTGATGATTTGGATTTTATTATTTTATTTTTTCGTGATATATTAGATGGTCCCCTTTATTGGATAATTGTAGTAATAAATTCAATTTTAATATGTTCTTGTATTGGTTATTTAGGAGAAAGATATTTAAATAAGAAAAAAACGGCTCATTCTAGTACGCAACCATCTACATTTCCTACTACGCCGTTGGGTAACATGCCAGAAAATCATAATCCGGTTTCTACTCTACCTAATAATGTAGATCAGGGAAAAAGTAATTCATAAATCTTTTGGGGTTCTTTACTAAATTTATTATTTTTTGTATACTAATATGTGTAATGTGAAGGAGAAGATGTAATGACAATAACAGTAACAGATGTATTATCCATTATAAGAAAAATTGCAGATATTTCACTTGTTTGGTTAATATTTTATTTTATATTGAAGAATATTCGTAATAATGTAAAATTATCTTTATTATTAAAAGGTGTAATTTTTATTATCATATTAAAATTAATTAGTCAATGGCTTGGTTTTGTTACAATTGGGCTTTTATTAGAATATATTATTCAGTGGGGACCCGTTGCTTTAATTATCATATTTCAACCAGAAATTCGTACGATTCTAGAACAATTGGGAAGAAGCCAATTATTAGGACGTCATAAAATCTTAACCGTTGATGAGAGAGAACGTATGGTGTATGAGATGGTGAATGCTATTGATTATTTGCGAAAAGAAAGAATCGGAGCTTTGATTGTAATTGAAAGAGATATTAGTTTAGGAAATTATATTGATAAGGCAAAAAAAATTTATGCTGATTTATCTAGTGATTTGTTAATTGCTTTATTCTATGAAGGAAATCCTCTTCATGATGGAGGAGTTATCATTCAAGGAGATCGTATTACATGTGCTGGGGCTGTTTTTCCAACGAGTAGTAGTCCGAAATTAAATCGTCGATTAGGAACGCGTCATCGTGCTGCGTTGGGATTAGCAGAAGAAACGGATGCGATTTGTATCGTTGTATCAGAAGAAACAGGACGAGTATCGATTGCTTTAAAAGGAGAACTTTTATATAATTTAAACTTGGATGATGTTCGTATGTTATTAATTGATGAGTTGCGTCCAAAACAAGATGCAGAATTTGATGAAGAAGAAATAATAGATGAGGAAGAGATATATGAAGAGAATAATGAGTAAAATAGGAAAAATCTTTCATCATATTGGGTCATTCTTTGATAAGTGGTTAATTACTCCAATTACAAAGTTAATTTTGAGAGTTATGGACTTTTTTAAAGGAAATGCTAAAAATATCGATCGAATTGCGGGGAAAAAATCTACTTTAATTATTGTCAGTTTACTTTTGGCATTTTTAACGTTTATTGTGGTAGATCAAGAATCAAATGTCATGGTGGATCAGTATGCAGAAATTTTATATAATCAACCTGTGAATGCTGTTTATAATGAGGAATTATATGTTGTAGAAGGACTTCCTAAAACTGTGGATATTACTTTAGTAGGACAAAGGAGACATATATTTTTAGCAAAGCAATCTCCTTCTAAAGGAGTATCTGTGGATTTGACTGGTCTTACTCCTGGAAATCATAAAGTAACATTAAAATATACACAAAAATTAAAATCTCTTGATTATAAATTAGATCCTTCTCAAGTTACTGTTACTATCTATAAAAAAGTCAGTGAGACACGTAGTTTAACTTATGATATCTTACATAAAGATAATTTGGATTCTAAATTATATATTGAAGATGTTAAGTTAGATCGTACGGATGTCATTATTAAAGGGGCAGAATATAAATTAAAGAAAGTTGCTACTGTTAAGGCTTTAGTTGATGTAGATACCATACCAAATCCAAAAGCAGGAGTCATATCATTAAAAGATGTTCCTTTAGTGGCTTATGATACGGATGGAAAAATAGTAGATGTAGAGATTGTACCAAAATCTGTTTCTGCTGATGTCACTATTACATCTCCTAGTAAAGTGATTCCAATTAAAGTAGTACCAACTGGAAATTTAGCATTTGGAAAATCAATCAAGTCTATTGATACCAATATTTCTACTATTACGGTATATGGAGAACAAGAGGCCGTTGATAAAATTGAACAATTAGAAGTAGAAATTGATGTAAAAGCACTAGAAAAAGACAAAGAATATACTGTTACTTTGAAAAAACCAGCAGGAATTACGGAGTTAAGTGTGAAAACATTAATCGTAAAAGTCACAATCGATAATTCGATTACAAAAGAATTTTCTAATATTTCAGTTCGTACAGAAAATTTAAATAGTAAATATAGAGTACAAGCTTTATCAGAAGCAGATCAAAGTGTTACAGTAATTGTACAAGGTAGTCAGGATATTGTAGAAAAAGTAGATGCTTCTTCCATTATTCCTTATATTGATTTAGAAAATTATGGTGTAGGAGAACATGAAGTAGAAGTAAAAGTTAAGGGTGAAGATGTTAGACTTTCATACAGTTCAAAGACGAAGAAAATTCGAATTCGAATTACAGAGAAGTAGGAAAAACTACTTCTTTTTTTGTAATAAAGTTTATTTCATTCCATATAATTAAGTAGGACTTGAGGTGGGATGATTTATGAAAAAAATTTTATTTGGTTTGCTTATTTTTTCCTTTTTTGTGACAGGATGTGGTAAATATGGTGAAAATGATGTAGTAAAAGATTTAAATAAGAAGATAAAAAAGACTGATGCCTATCAATTAGAAGGAGAATTAGAAATTGTTAATAATGATGAAGTTTATTATTATGATATTGAAGTAAGTTATAAAAAAGATAATTATTATAAAGTGTCATTAACGAACAAAGCAAATGATCATACACAGGTAATTTTAAAAAATAATGATGGAGTCTATGTATTAACACCTTCTCTAAATAAGAGTTTTAAATTTCAAAGTGATTGGCCATATAGTAATTCACAGATTTATTTATTAAGCGCACTTTATGATGATATTGAAAGTGATTCTGATCGATCATTTAAAGAAACGAAAAATGGTTATCAGTTTACTACAAAAGTTAATTATCCAAATAATCATAATTTAGTAAGTCAAAAAATAGAAATGAATAAGAAGTTAGATATGAAGAGAGTTCGTGTTTATGATTCTAATCATGTAATTTGTATGAGTATGTCTTTTAAGGATATTGACTATTCTCCAACATTTAAGAAAAACTATTTTGATTTAGATACCATTATGAAAACATATGATGTAGAACAAGAGGAAGTAAAAGAAACTAGTAATTTAGATGAATCAATTTATCCATTGCTTTTACCAAGTGGGACGAAATTAACAAATGAAGAGAGGGTAAAAAAAGATGTTGGTGAAAGAATTATTATGACCTTTGAGGGAGATAAGCCATTTTTATTAGTAGAAGAGACGGCAAATGTAGCAGAAGAATTTACAATTATTCCAACGTATGGGGAACCGTATCGGTTGATGGATACACTCGGCGTAATGACAGATAATTCATTATCTTGGACTAGTAATGGTATTGAATATTATCTTGTAAGTGATGTACTTAGTCAGGATGAATTGGTAGAAGTTGCACAATCAATTAATGTATTACCAACGATGAAATAAAGGGTTTACCTCTTTTTTTCTTTATGTTATAATACTTTCAGGTGATTCAAATGGCAAACAAAAAGAAAAGAAAACAAGCTATATCTAGAAAGTTTGAAACAAGTGATTCAACATTTACGGAGAATTTTCGACATATTTTAACCGTGACGATAGTAGTTTTAGTAATTTTAGGTATATTTTATTTATTAACAGTATATCTTATAAATAGAGATGAAGATAATACTACAAAAGAAGTAGATACAAATAATAGTAAAATTCAATATGAAGAAATTATGGCTGGATCTAGTTTTAGTATTTCTGAAGATCAATATATTGTTTTATATTATGATAAGTCAGATGAAGAGTTGTCTAATGATATCGATCCTGCTATGACTTCTTATGAACATGAAAAGGATATTTCTATTTATACGGTAGATTTGAGTAAAGCATTAAATCAATCGGTTGTATCTACTGAGTCGAATCCGAATCCTAGTAAAGCAAGTGATCTTGCAATCAATGGGGAAACATTAATTTTATTTTCTCAAGGTGAAGTAGAAGAATACATTGAAGGAAAAGATTCTATTCTAGAATATTTAGGAGAATAATTTCCTTTATGCCTCAATAGCTCAGTTGGTTAGAGCACTTGACTGTTAATCAAGGGGTCCTAGGTTCAAGTCCTAGTTGGGGCGCCATGATGACATGAAGGCAGTTTTGCCTTTTTTTGTTTTAATTATTCTTTTTTTTCTTTCCTTGTGATATGATTATTTATGAAATGATGAGGTGGGAATATGAAGGAGAGAAAGAAGAAAACGAATGATTCTAAAAACATTAAAAATTCTAAGTTCAAGAAAAAAAAGAGTTCACAAATACAAGAAGAAACAATGGAACAGAGAAAAGGTTTTAATTCGATTGAAGTTTCCTGTATTATTGTTATTTCTGTATTGTTTGGTGTTATTATGGGTTGTGTTTTAATGTATGGGAGAAATCGATATTCTTCGTTTATGTCTTCTGAAGTGAGAGAATTTGTTTCTACTTATGAAAATATTTTAGATAATTATTATGATTCTGTTGATAAAAAAGAATTGATGAATGCCGCTATCGCGGGGATGATTTCTTCGTTAGATGATCCGTATTCTAGTTATATGGATGATGCAACGACAGATGAATTTAATCAGACAGTAGAAGGAAGTTATGTTGGAATTGGTGCTACTGTTTCTTGGGAAGAAGAAAAAAGTACAATCATCTCACTCTTTTCTAATTCTCCAGGTGAAAAAGCAGGACTCAAAGTCGGGGATATTATTAAAAAAATAGATAAAAAAGAAGTACAAGGGCTTTCTTTAGATGAAATTTCTAAGTTAATGAAAGGCAATATTGGTACAAAAGTAAATATTACTGTTTTACGTGGTACAAAAGAAAAAACATTTACTGTAAAAAGGAGCAGAGTGGAAATTCCTTCTGTTTCTAGTAAAGTAATTTCTAAGGATGATAAAAAAGTAGGATATCTTTTCATTGAAACTTTTTCTTCTAATACGTATTCTCAATTTGAACAACATTTAAAACACCTTGAAAAGAAAAAGATTTCTTCTTTAATTATTGATGTCCGTGATAATCCTGGAGGACAATTATTACAGGTAAAACGTGTATTAGATGTTTTCTTTGATAAAGATACTGTTTTATATCAAATTGAAACTAAAGGAAAAAAACAAAAAATAAAATCTTCTACAAAAGATAAAAAAAATTATCCTATTGTTGTTTTGGTTAATTCTGCTAGTGCTTCAGCATCGGAAATCTTGGCATCTTGTTTCCAAGAAAATTATAAAAATGCAAGCATCGTTGGGGTTACTACTTATGGTAAGGGAACAGTACAAAAAGCAATTGAATTATCTAGTGGTGCTAGTTTGAAGTATACTACACAGAAGTGGTTAACATCAAAAGGAAAATGGATTAATGAAAAAGGAGTTATTCCAGATGTGGAAGTAGTCCAAGAACAGAATTCTTCTGAAGTATTAACTGATGAAAATGATATGCAACTTCAAAAGGCTTTAGAAATTTTAACGCAATCGAAAAAAGAGTCTAATTAGGCTCTTTTTCTATACAATTAATAATTAATTGCTGTCCTTCTTTTTGAGGACTACAAGTGGTTAAAACTAATTGTTTATTGTTTTCTTTTGGAACTTCAATATATCCATTTTTAGGAATTTCCCATTCTTTTTCTACTTTATAGTAATATGTCTTTCCTTTATAAATCAATATGACATCATCATTTTCTTTTAAAGAATCTAAATGTTTGAAGTAAGCAATTTTTCCTGTACCTGAATGAGCAGCAATAAATAAAATGCTATTTTCTTCTTCTGGTTCCATAGATCCATCTAAGATAGTAATATTTTTTTCGATATTATTTTCTTCACTATTTTTGTCATAAAGATTATGCTTAATATTAAGTTTTGGAATGATAATTCTACCAATCGGGCTTTCTTCTTTTTTTGTAATGGGAATACTATTTATTGTTGCAATATTTGTTTTTATTTTATTAATGGTTGGTTTTACTGAGGTGTAAATGTGATAACAAAAAAGTGTATAAATACTGAGAATTATCGCAAGTGGTAGTTTCTTTTTTAACATAAAATTTGTTGTATTAATTCTAATATTAACGTTAGAATACTTTTTTTCTGATTGCTTGTATTAGGAACAGGGATTTTATAGTCTTTTAATTCATAGGTTACTAATACTTCATCTTTTATTTCTAAATCAATAGGAAATATTTTATCATATCCTGGAGTACTATTCACTTGTTTTATTGTATACTTGCCATATGGTAATTCAATTTCGGCAATTCCTAAATGATTTGTTGTAATTGTTGCGACTAATTCATTGTTTTTATTATAAATGTTAAACTGTATTTTTTCTTCTGGATGAAAATCGTTTTTTGAACCATATTGTTTGTGTAGAATAATTTTCTTTTTTATTACTTCATTTTCTAATATTAAATCAATATGTGTTGTTTCTTCTGTCACTTCAAAAGGATAAATCGTGTCATCAATTTTGTATCCTTCCCCTGCTTCTATTTCTTTGAGATAGTATTTCCCATATTTTAAATTATGTAACGTCGCTATCGAATCTTCTCCTATGGTTAAAGTGGTAATCAGTTGATTTTTTTCATCATATAGTTCATAAGTTGCTCCCTCTAAGGTAGCATCTCCACTTGGTTTGATTGTTTTTGTATCTTTATCTACTTTTGTAATCGTAAGAGAAGTTTCTTTCACTTTAATTTTTAATTGTACATTTTTTGCTTCTAAATCTCCTGTTTCTACTAAATCTTGATAATCATTGGAATGATAAAAAATAACGGGTTTATTATGAAATGTATCTTTTCTACTTAAAGTGACTGTATATTCTCCTTCTTTTAATCCATTCACAATTAAATTATTATTTTCAATTTTTACATTTGGGTTATTTGATTTATAATAATTTAATACATTATTATTATCATGTATTGTTAATGTTTCCTCTTCTACAATAGAATACGTTTGATTGGTCATCGATGGATTTTTTTGATAGTTTGTAACCATTTGATTTAATTCGTTCATTTCATTAGTAAAGATGGTAATTTTTTCTCCATTAACTTTATCTGTGAAATAAAACGTTGCACTAGGATCTGCTGCTTGCCAAATCATAAATTGAGTAATAGCATACCATTTATCTTCGGTATGATTTTTGTATCCATAACCATAATGTGCAAGCAGAGATATTCTTTCTTTTTGTGCGGCACTTAAATTGTTTGGATTTAAGGTCGGTTCATAACTAGGGTTTCCTACAAACACGGAAAATGGTTCAGCACAATAAGCAAAATTATTTGTTCCTGTTTCTCGGAAAAATCTAGCTTCTTGATAATAAGTGACTTGTGCATGAGAGGGGATTTTTTTAATATAAATCCCACTAATATATTCTGCTTCGTAAAAGTGAGCAGTTGCGGCATTCACCTCTTTTGTAAAACCTAAGATGGATACCATGCATAGTATTAAGAAAAATATTGTTTTTTTCAAAAATTATCCCTCCTTTTTTTCTTAACGGGTCTAATCATAACATTCATTTTGATGGCATACAAATCAGGAATTATTGAAATTTGGCATAGATTTAGAAGCAAAAAAGTATTTTTCTTTTCAGAATTTTTTATTTTTGTGGTTATTTCTTTTGAGAAAGACAAGTTTGATACTTTTTCTAATATAATACGTGATATAATATAATTTAGTTAGAGGTGATGATTATGCCATTATTAAATATTAGTGAAATTGGTAAAAAATTGGGATTAAGTTCAGATGATTTAATTTTATATGGGAAAGATAAAGCCAAAATAAAATTTAGTTCCACTTCTAATTTAGGGAAATTAATTTTAGTGACGGCGATGAGTCCTACTCCTTATGGTGAGGGGAAAACTACTGTTTCTATAGGACTTTGTGATGCGTTGAATCGACTACAAAAAAAAGCTATTGTTGTGTTGAGAGAGCCTTCTATGGGACCAGTTTTTGGAATGAAAGGTGGGGCAACAGGTGGTGGAAAAAGTCAAGTAGAACCAAGTGATGATATTAATCTTCATTTTACTGGTGACTTTCATGCGATTACAGCGGCCAATAATCTATTGTGTGCTGCGATTGATAATCATATCTATCAGGGGAATGCTTTGGATATTCAAAAAGTTGTTTTTCACCGCGCTGTTGATGTGAATGATCGTGCATTAAGAAGTGTGGAATTACAGAATCGAGAAGAAAACTTTTCCATTACAGCAGCAAGTGAAATTATGGCATTATTTTGTTTTGCCCAATCTTTAGATGATTTAAAAACACGTCTTGGTAATATTATCATTGGGTATAATAGTAAAAATGAAATGGTTTATGCAAAACAATTGAAGATTGAAGGTGCTCTTACTGCATTATTAAAAGATGCCTTTTTACCTAATTTAGTACAAACAAAGGAAAATAATCCAGCAATTATTCATGGTGGTCCTTTTGCCAATATTGCTCATGGATGTAATAGTTTGGTTGCGACTAAGTTAGCTTTATCGTTAGGCGATTTTGTTGTGACAGAAGCAGGTTTTGGTGCTGATTTAGGAGCAGAGAAATTTTATGATATGAAATGTCGTCTTGGTAAATTAAAGCCAGATTGTACGGTACTTGTTGCGACCATTAAAGCATTAAAATATCATGGTGGTGTAGTAAAAGAAAAAATATTTGAGGAAGATTTAGATTCTTTAAAAAAAGGACTTGCCAATTTGGAAAGACATTATGAAAATTTAAAAAAGTTTGGTAAAAATATTATCATTTGTTTAAATCAATATGATACGGATTTAGATTCAGAAATTAATGTGGTAAAGGAATTTTGCGATTCCCGAGGTATTTCTTTTTCTATTAGTAGCGCTTATCTTCATGGTGGTGAAGGTGCCGTTGGATTAGCAGAAGAAGTTTTAAAAATGTGTAATAATGATAATCAATTCCATTATTTATATGAAGAAAATTTATCAGTACAACAAAAAATAGAACTTGTTTGTCATGAAATTTATCATGCGGGAAAAGTAGAGTATAGTTCTAGTGCTTTAGAAATGATTCATAAGATTGAAAAAGAAAATCTTTCTTATCTTCCTATTTGTGTTGCCAAAACGCAATATTCTTTCTCTGACGATGCAAAAATGATTGGTGCTCCACAAAATTTTAACGTTTATGTACGAGATATTTGTTTATATCATGGGGCCGGCTTTCTTACTGTTTTATTGGGAAATATTATGACGATGCCAGGGCTTGCGAAAAATCCGAATTATGAAAACATTGATGTAAAAGAAAATCATATTATTGGAGTTAAATAGTCTAATATAAAAAGAATACCATTTTGAGAATTTATGGTATTCTTTTTCATTTCTTGTTTTATTGCATTGATTTTATTCTGGGTTTTGTTCTTCTTCTTTTTTACTTTCTTCTGTTCCAGTATTCGAATTTTCTGTATTCGAATTTTCTTCTTTATTTGGAGTTAATACTGTAGTATGAGGTTCGTATATTTCAATCGTTGCTGTATATAATTTCCCATCATAAGTTACTGTATATTGATAAATGGCTGGTTGCATTGTATTTACCGCTGTTAAATCTAAAGTAATATGTTTTTTTACTTCTTCTGATAAGTTTTCTACAATATATGTGGATAAGTTTGTAGAGAGAGCAGATCCTTTTTCTAATTTTAAATTTTTTAGGGTGATTGCTACTTTTGGTAATTGTTTTTCTTTTATTTTGAAAGTTCCATTATATTTTTTCTTTTTATAAGTAATTGTATAGGTATAAGTTCCAGCTTCATTGATATTTACCATAGAGGTATCTAGTTTCAAGGCTTTTAATATGCTTTCATCTAAATTTTGAATATCCTCTAAATAATCTTTAATATCTACACTTAACGGTTGGTTGATTTCCAATTCCATATCTTTTAATTTTATTTCGTTTGTTTTTGCTTCTTCTACTCTTCGTAGGTTTGTACTTACTAAGTAGTTTTTCTGAATTACTGGTTTGTTATTGATGTTCATAATGAAACCACTACCAATAAATAAAATTCCCCAACATCCTAATGTTGCTGCAACGATTCTCTTTTCTTTTACTGACATCTTTTTCATAAGAACTCCTATCTTTAATGTAATTATATTATATATTTGATTGATAAACAAGAATATTTCTAAGATTTTATTGAAAAAAGTGTCTAATTTTCATATAATCTTAGTAGAGGTGAGTTTTATGTCCTTGTATTGGTTTATTCTATTTCTCATTCTTATCTTTATTGAACTTATAACGGTTAACTTAGTGTCTATTTGGTTTGCCTTGGGAGCAATAGGGGCAATGATTTGTGCTTGCTTTACTTCGTTTCTTTGGGTTCAAGTCGTTGTATTTCTGATTGTTAGTATTATTAGTTTGATTGCGACTAAATCTTTCGTAAAGAAAGTTCGAAAAGGTGCTGTTGTTCCTACAAATTTAGATCGAGTGATTGGGAAAGTTGGCATTGTTATGAAAAAGATTGAATCTGATTCTTATGGCGAAGTGAAAGTATTAGGAACGGTGTGGACAGCAGTTAGTGATCAACCAATTGAAGTAGGAGAGAAAGTGGTAATAAAGAAAATAGATGGCGTAAAACTTGTCGTTTTGAAGGAGGAAAAATAATATGTATGGAATTATTATTGTAATTGTTCTTGTTGTCATTGCCGCATCTGGAATTCGTATTATTCCACAATCTAAGGCATGTGTTGTGGAACGATTAGGAGCTTATCATCGAACGATGCAAACGGGTCTTCACTATGTGATTCCCATTATTGAACGTGTTGCTAGTACGGTAAGTTTAAAGGAAATTGTGAAGGATTTTGCACCACAACCGGTAATTACGAAAGATAATGTTACAATGCAAATTGATACGGTGGTGTATTTTCAAATTACTGATCCTAAACTTTATAGTTATGGAGTGGAAAATCCTGTTAGTGCAATTGAAAATTTAACCGCAACTACACTTCGTAATATTATTGGAGAATTAGAGCTGGATGAAACATTAACTTCACGTGATGTGATTAATACAAAAATGCGTTCCATTTTGGATGAGGCAACGGATCCATGGGGAATTAAAGTAAATCGTGTAGAAGTAAAAAACATTTTACCACCTAGAGATATTCAAGAAGCAATGGAAAAACAGATGCGAGCAGAGCGAGAAAGAAGAGAAGCAATTCTTAAAGCTGAGGGAGAAAAGAAAGCAGCTATTTTGATTGCTGAAGGAGAAAAAGAAAGTACTATCTTGCGAGCAGATGCAAAAAGAGAAGCTCATATTCGAGAAGCAGAAGGAGAGGCAGAAGCCATTGTTAAAATTCAGGAGGCAACAGCACAAGGATTGAAACTTTTAAAGGATGCTAAAATGGATGAAGCAGTTCTTAAATTAAAGAGTTATGAAGCTTTAGTAGAAGTTGCAAATGGTCAAGCAACGAAAATTATTGTTCCTAGTGAGTTGCAAAACCTAGCGACAATTGGAACAACTTTAGGGGAAACAATTGAAAAATCAAAGAAATAGTATAGATTAATCTGTTTTATCATATTGGAAAATCTCATATATATATGAGGTTTTCTTTTTTATTTATAAGGAAAGTGCGTTTATGTAAAAAAACAAAAAAAACATAATCAATCAAGATTATGCCAACACA
>CANQFX010000019.1 GCA_947600015.1 uncultured Bacilli bacterium | reverse complement strand
ATTATAGCAACAACTATAATACGATGCCATAAACCTCTCTTATGAACTTCACTTCGAGGTAAAATTTCTCCTGTTTTTATTCCATTTTCATCCAACACATCTAACATTTCTTCTCTTTTCATTGCTTCTCCTTTCGCACAATTTATGCAAACATTTAACTTTTTTGCAAACAAAATTTATTACTTTTCATATTATTTAGTAATTTTCATATTTTGTATTAGATCTCAAACCCTTTATTTATACGGGATTAATGCCTATTTACCACAACAGTTCTTGTATTTCTTACCACTTCCACATGGGCAAGGATCATTTCTACCAATTTTTTTTACTCTTTTTGGTGTTTTTTTAGCAGTTTCTTTACCACCATCATTAGTTATTTTTTTCTTTGACACTTCTTTTCTTTCTACATTTTTTTGAATCTCTGCTTTTAATAAGAAAATAGAAATATCTTTATCTACCTTTTGAAGCATAGAATCAAATAAATCAAATCCTTCCATGGTATATGCACGTAAAGGATCTTCTTGTGCATAACCTCTTAAATGAATTCCTTCTCGTAAATGAGACATCGTATTAATATGTTCCATCCAATAGTTATCTAATACTTGTAAGGTAATTACTTTTTCAAATTCATCAGATACTTCTTTTGGAATATCTTTAATTTTTTCTTCATATTCATCAATTACTTTTTGTGCTACATGATCAATTACTTCTTCTGTTGTTAGTTTTGAAATAGCTGATTTTTTGATATCTTTTTTTAGTAAATTTTCGTTAGCAAATTCTACAATTTCATCAAAATCTTTATCTGTTAAGTATCCTTCTGGAGCTAAGTGAGAATTTACTAAATCTTCAATATGATGTCTGAAACTTGATAATACCATTTCATGGATAGACTCACTATCTAAAATTCTATTTCTCTTTTCGTAAATGATTTCTCTTTGATTATTCATAACATCATCATATTGAAGAAGTTGCTTTCTTATATCAAAGTTGTTTCCCTCTACTCTCTTTTGCGCTGTTCCAATTGATTTTGTAAAAGTCTTGCTTTGGATGGCTTGATCTCCAAGTCCCATGGTTTTCATTAATTCTCCAATTCTTTCAGAGCCAAAGCGTATCATCAAATCATCTTTCATAGATACAAAAAACTGTGTATATCCTGGATCTCCCTGTCTACCAGATCGTCCACGAAGTTGATTATCAATACGGCGAGATTCATGGCGCTCTGTACCAATTACGCATAATCCTCCTAAATTTCTGATTTCGTCAGATAGCTTAATATCTGTTCCACGTCCAGCCATATTTGTTGCGATAGTAACCGATTTTTGCGTTCCTATTTTTGATATAATTTCTGCTTCTCTTGCATGATTTTTTGCATTTAATACTTCATGAGGAATCTTTGCTTGTTTTAAAAGTTGACTAATTAACTCACTTGTTTCAATAGCGATGGTACCAATTAATACTGGTTGTCCTTTCTTATAACATTCTTTTACAAAATTAATAATTGCTTTATATTTTGCTTCTTTGGTAGCATAAACCAAATCTGGTGCATCAATACGAATTACTTCTTTATTTGTTGGTATTTCAATAACATACATATTATAAATATTTCTAAATTCTTCTTCTTCTGTTTTAGCAGTTCCTGTCATACCAGATAACTTTTTATACATTCTAAATAAGTTTTGAAAAGTAATCGTTGCAAGAGTCTTGGTCTCTTGATTAATTGTTACACCTTCCTTAGCCTCAATTGCTTGATGAAGCCCATCAGAATAAGCACGGCCTTTCATTAATCTTCCTGTAAATTGATCTACGATTACTACTTCATCATCTTGTACTACATAATCTACATCTTTTTTCATTGAGTAATTTGCACGTAAGGCTTGATTAATATAGTGAAGGAGGGAAGCATTTCCAATTTCATATAAATTGTTAATATGAAAGTTTTTCTCTGCTTTATCTGACCCTGACTCTGTTAAATTTACGCTTTTTGTTTTTTCATCATAAATATAGTCTTCTTCTTCCTTTAATCCTTTAACAAAAAAGTCAGCATCTAAATACAAATTGGCACTTTTCATCTCCCCACCAGAAATAATCAATGGAGTTCTTGCTTCATCAATTAATACCGAATCCACTTCATCAATAATTGCAAAATTAAGTTTTCTTTGAACACGATCTTCTTTATGTACTACCATATTGTCTCTTAAATAGTCAAAGCCCACTTCATTGTTGGTTGAATATAAAATATCGCAATTATATGCCTCTTGCTTTTCTTTTGGAGTCAAGTCTCTAGTATTTACTCCAACTGTTAACCCTAAAAATTTATGGATTCCTCCCATCCATTCGGCATCACGGGTTGCTAAATATTCATTGACCGTAATAATGTGCACACCTTCTCCTGTTAATGCGTTTAAATAAGCAGGTAATACACTTGTTAATGTTTTTCCTTCACCTGTTTTCATTTCTGCAATATTTCCATAATGAATTGCAAGTCCACCTAATATTTGAACGTAAAAATGTTTTTCCCCTATTACACGGAAAGCAGCCTCTCTTGCTGTCGCAAAGGCATCTACTAAAATATCATCTAGTGTTTCTCCTTGTTGTAATCTATTTTTAAATTCTTCCGTTTTATTTTGTAATTCTGTATCGGTTAATTTTGAATATTCTTCTTCTTTGGCAACAATTTGATTTGCTAAATTCGTAAACCTTTTTAATTCTTTATATTCATGATCAAATAACTTTCTTAAAAGTTTCATTTTTCTCATCTCCTCGTAATAAATATTCTACCAAAAAAAGAAGAAGAATTAAAGAGTTTCTTCTTCTTTTTCTTATTCTGATTCAATGATACCGTAATTGCCATCATTTCTCTTATAAACAACAGCGGGCTTTCCTGTTTCACTATCTTTATACATATAAAACTGATGCCCAATTAATTCCATCTGTAAAATTGCTTCTTCTTCATTCATCGGTTTTACTTCTACTTTTTTTCTTTTTTGAATTTTATTTTCTTGTTCTGTATCTTCCTCTTCTTCTATACTTAAATCTGAAAAGTCAAAACCATAATTTGTTTTCTCTTGACGTGCCATCAATTTTGTCTTATTTTTTCTTATTTGCCTTTCTAATTTATCTGTTGCCACATCAACTGCAGCATAGAAATCTTGTTGTGTTTCTTCTGAGCGTAAAATAAACGATTTCAATGGTATGGTAATTTCCACACGTTGTTCGTGATTCTTTACTTTTACTATGACATTTGCACGGTAATGGTTCCCTTTTTCTAGATACTTGTCTAGTTTTCCTAATTTTTCTTCTATATATTCTTTCATAGCAGAAGTAATTTTTAGTTTATCCCCATGGATCATAATTTCCATACAATCGCCTCCTTTCATATTTTTAGTATAGCATAACTATGAAAAAAAAACTACTATTTTACTTCTGTAGTTTCTTTTACTAATTTAACATTGATTGCTTGATATCCCTTACTTGTCTCAACCAATTTAAATTCTACCAATTGACCTTCAGATAGTGTTTTATACCCTTCTACTTCTATGGCAGAATAATGAACAAAGATGTCTTCATTTTCTTTAAACTCAATAAATCCATATCCTTTGTCATTATTAAACCACTTCACGCGTCCTATCATCATACTTACTACTTGCACCTCACATTCTACCATGTATTTCTTGTTTATGGTAAATTTATTTTACCAAAGCATCTTTTTAATACTTATAAATTCCGTAATTTGTGTGTTTTTGTTCCTCTTTCTGTATTTTTTCTAGTATTTTCGACAAAATTCGACTTTTTTTTATATTTTTTCACTTTTTATAGTTTTATCATTTCCTTTTCATATTTTCTTTTATACTAGTGGTAGGGTGATGACAATTTGAAAAAGAAATTTTTGGATTTTGCAGTTACCTTTATACAGAAATATAAAAATTATGACGAAAAAGAGTTAGAGAAGTTAAGGTATGGGCTTGAAGGGATTTATCTTACTTTTATTAAAACAGCTATTATTCTTGTTATTGCTTTTATGTTAGGCATTTTCAAACAAGTATTGTTAATATTACTTTTTTTCAATATTATTCGATATACTGGTTTTGGTTTTCATGCTGATAAGAGTTATCAATGTTTGATTCTTTCTATTATTTATTTTTTAACTATTCCAATATTTTATATTTATGTTCCATTACCTTCTTTTTTTAAATTAACAATCTGTATTCTTTGCATTATTAGTTTTATTCTCTTCGCACCAGCGGATACTCCAAAAAGACCACTCCCAAACAAAAAGAAGAGAAAAATAAGAAAACTATTAACAGTTTTTATTGGGGGATTATATTCTATAATAATTTTTGCTTTCCCAACTTCAATTTTAGTTCCTTCCTTATTATCATCATTAACAATCGAAGCAATTATTATTCAACCATTATTCTATAAGGTATTTAAACAACCTTATAACAATTATAAAACTTATACAAAGGGTTTAAATACTTAGTGTATTTGACCATAGATAAAATACTTTGTAAGGAGGCGCGTGATGAAAAAAGTTTTTGCTTACTTATTAGCTGCTGTAGCTATGTTAGCAACAGGTTCTGCTAGTATGGGATGTATTTGGGTTTTATTTGATGAGCCTAAAGCACTTGATAATATGTGTGATTAATTACTAGCAATTTTTCACAATAATAAAAACTCATATTTTTATGGGTTTTTATTATGAATTGTTAATTGTTGAATATAATATTCATCAATAATTTCTTGTTTTTCATTTATCCAATTGTTTTTTGTCAATAATTTTGAAGCAAAATATAATCCATTTCCTCTATTTTTTCCTTTACTAGAAATTCCTTTTTTATTTCTTTCCTTCAAACTCTTATGTTTTTTAAATGTATTAGAAAAAACGATATTCACTTTGTTTTTTAATTCGTAGACTTCAATTAATATTATCTTTTTTCTCGTCTCTTTTGCTGCTTCAATCGCATTATCAAAATAAATGCCAATTAATTTACATAAAACCCTAATTTCCTTTTCCGACAATTTATTTAAAATTGATTTTCTTTCAATACTAACATTAAATGTCAAATTGATATTTTGTTTTTGAGCAATTACTGCTTTATAGTACATTAATCCTTTTATTCCGCCTTTGGGTAATGCTTTTAACTGATGTACTATTTCTCCTTCTAAATTAATATTTTCTTCTAATATTTCATCGATTTTATCTTTTATTTTCTTTTCTTTTGTGAGACATCGAAGTACTGCCAACTGATTTTTATATTCATGTCGATTTAATTGTTCCTTTTCTATCCAATCTTCAAAATTTTGAACATATGTAAACAAGTTATCATATTCTATAGTTAATTTATTATAATTGTCTTTATTTTTCATAAATATTAATGTTAAAGCTAACAAAATAATACATATAAAAACATTACTAATGAAATTAGCATCAAGTGTATAGTCAATTCCTATATTATATATTAGTGCTCCTACTCCAATAACTAGTAATAAAAAATAAATTATATTTGTAATAACTGTATTTTTTATAATGCTTATATAGCCCGTATTCAATTTTCTTTGAATTGTTTTAACCCTTATTGTAATATTTAAAAATAATACCATACATATATTTGTATACAGATATATCCACGGATTTGTTTGAATTGTGTCCATAGACATAAATTGTACAAATACTATTGAGCACAATAATTCTCCAAAAAATACAAGTATCATCAGAATCCCTGTAGATATAATTGATTTTTCAATTTCCATAGAAAAAATTAATTTGTATATTATAACATTTACAATAAATACTTTTAAAACATATAGATTTGTATATTTCATTTTATGCAAAATTACTACTATGATACTTAAAATTATAATTAATATAATATTTCTAATGTTATTCAATTTTACCTTTGTTCCTATTATTTTTTCTAATATGTAGAATCCTGTTATTGACATGAGCAAAGAACAAAGTAAATCAACAAATACCTCTAACATGATTTATCACTTCCTTTCTTTTATCTCTTGAAACTGCATCTAAAGTTTCTTTATCTTTAAAAGTAATCACATTTGTTTTTATATTATAACTTTCAATTCTTTCTGTATTAACAATGGTACTTCTACTACACTTAATAAATCTGTTATCTAGTTTCTTCATTACATTATTTAATGATCCTGGAATATAAAATTCATCTGAAGTTGTTTTTATGATACATCGTTTCATATCTAATTCTTTTTCAATATAATTAATTTGACCTAAAGCAATATTATAAGCGATATTTTTATATACATATCTTAGTGTTTTTGGTCTTTTATCATAATTTTTCATGCAAATAGATAAAGCTTTGTGCAAATTTTCACTGCAATTATCTAATTTATTAATAAAGTCAACTAACATTAATCGTTTTCCTAGAGCATCATATTTATATTGAGAATATGCAGTAATGATAATTATCATTGAAACCCAATCATCATATTCTTCTCTAATTAATCTCGCTGCATCTAACCCTGAACCATTTTCTGTTTTAATATCTAATATATAAATTTTAAAACCATCTTCTTTTTGGGCATATTCTTTCCAAGATTCCGTGTATCCTTTATAAATGTGACACTTATAATCAATATCATATTGCATCATAAATTTATCAATTTCATGTTTATATTTATCACAAAGTATTGACTCATCTTCGCATATTATAAAATTAATCATCTTTTCACCTCCCTTTTTCTTGTTTTTATGCCTTGTCCGTCGTGCGTATATATTTTACCATAATTTTCCAATTTTTTACAAAAAAAAGAAAAAGAACGATTATTTCGCTCTTTTCTTATGAGAAATTTTTAGTTTTTCCTTTATTTTCTCTGTCCTTTTTGGATTTTTATCTGAAATAATCGAAGTATGAAATACAAACCATAATACAAGAATAAACAAAACAATATAAATCATTCGTCCAACGGCGGGATCTTTTAGTGTATAAAGAATTGAAGCCGCAGCAAATAAGATATTAATACCATAAATAATTAGTACTGTGGTGCGTTGTGAAAAATTCATTCCCAATAGTTGATGATGAAGATGCTGTCTATCTGCTGTAAATGGATCTTGTCCTTTGAGAAGCCTTCGAATAATCGCAAATAAAGTATCTAATATTGGAATTGCTAAAATAGTTACTGGTACAAAGAACGAGATTAATGCCGGACCTTTAAACTCTAATAATGTAATTACGGCAATTGTAAATCCCATAAAAGTAGCACAGTCACCTGCAAAAATTTTGGCAGGATAGAAATTATGAAATAAAAATCCTAACGTAGAACCCAGCATAATAAATGTCAATATCATAACCAAACTTCCATAACGACCTTGATAAAAACCAATAATTCCTATCGTTAGATAGAAAATACTACAGATTCCACCACTTAATCCATCTAATCCATCAATTAAGTTAATAATGTTCGTACATGCGACAATAAATAATATCGTGATTGGATATGCCCAAATACCAAAATCGAAGGTAAAACCAAATGCTGTAATATTATTTAATAAAATGCCTCCATAGAAAACAATTACTGATGCTGCTATAATGTGGCCAATCAGTTTATAATAGGCTTTTACTGATTTTATATCATCAATGATACCCATTAATATAATAATAAAACTTCCTATTAAAATAGAATTCATACGAATACTTTGTTCTCCAAATAGCATATATCCTAGCAAGAATGCTAAGAAAATCCCTACCCCTCCTAATTTAGGAGTCGTCACTTTATGAATATGGCGATGTCCTTCTTCTGCTCTTGGGATGTCCATTGCTCCAATATGTGCCGCAACCTTTTTCATTAATATCATAATTATTGCTGAAAATATAAATGTCACTAATACAATTTTACTAGCATCTAAAATTTGACTTCTCATATTTTTCCTTCTTTCTATAAAAATTATATCAAATCTCTACTAAATCGCAAAGAAAAAACCAATTGTTATTGGTCCTCTTCTAATAATTTTATATTTTCTAATAATGTTCCCGTTCCTTCTACTACACAAGTCAATGGAGATTCTGCTGTTAAGATTGGAACTTTTAATTCTTCTTCTAGTACTTCAGATAATCCTTTTAATAGTGCTCCTCCGCCTGTTAAAACGATTCCCTTTTCCACAATATCTCCTGATAATTCTGGAGGAGTCTGCTCTAATACATTTGTTGTGGCTTTTATAATTTTCGTAACACTTTCCTTTAAAGCTTCTTGCGTTTCTTCTTGATTAATTTCGATTGTATGTGGTAATCCTGTAATTAAATTTCTTCCTCTTACTTCAATTTTTTCTTTCTTCTCTGGCTTATAAATATTAGCAAAATTTATTTTAATATCTTCTGCCGTTCTTTCTCCTATCAATAATTTATATTTATCTTTAATATATTTGATAATATCTTGATCAAATACATTTCCAGCAATACGAATAGAGGCAGAAGAAACAATTCCATTTAAAGATAAAATAGCAATATCGGTCGTTCCTCCACCAATATCTACAACCATGTTAGCAGTTGGTTTTGAAATATCCATTCCCGCTCCTATTGCAGCAACTTTTGGTTCTTCTTCAATATATACTTTTCTTGCCCCTGTTCTTTCTGCAGCTTCTTTGATTGCATTCTTTTCTACAGGAGTAATATTTGTAGGACAGCAAATTAAAATTCTTGGTCTAGAAAATAAATTTTTTGCTTTAATCTTTTTAATAAATGAATTTAGCATAATTTCAGTCACTTCAAAGTCAGCAATCACTCCATCTTTCATTGGTTTAATTGCTTTTACTTTTCCTGGCGTTCTTCCCAACATTTCATTTGCTTCTGTCCCTACGGCAATTACTCGTTTACTGTCTGTATCAATTGCAACAATACTGGGCTCATTTAAGACAATTCCTTGTCCTTTTATGTAAATTAGAACATTAGCTGTTCCTAAGTCAATTCCAATATCTTTGGCCAACATGATATCACATCCTTTTCGTCATTAATATTTTACCATATTTTCTCTTATTTATAATAGAATATATTAAGTTTTTTTTATTTTATGAAAAAAAAGAGTGATTACTCTTTATTTTGTGATTCAGAAAGTTCTTTGTTTAAGTATAGAGTTGGATCTACTACTTGTCCACCTATATAAAGTTCGAAATGTAAATGATTACCCATTTCTTTATCTAATTCATTTGTTCCACTTTTTCCTATTACCTGTCCTTGAGTTACATTATCTCCTTTTTTTACAGAGATTTCTCCTAAACTTTGATAAATAGAAATATAGTCATTATCATGTTTAATCTCTATAATTTTTCCTAGTGTTTCGTCTTCCTTTACCTCCGTTACTGTACCTGGTAAAATTGCAACTACATCAAAGACATTTTCACTTGTAAAATCAATTCCAGAATTTTGTAAATAAGTATCATCATGGTAAATGATAGATTTTTCCTGATTTGCAGACTCTGCCTTATAATCATAATAATATTTTCCAATTGTTACAGCAGAATCGGTATAAGGATTAATCACTTTTGTTTCCGTATTAATTACGGCAATATCATTTCCTAGGATTGTCTGTGATACGTAATTTAGATTTTGTTCCTCTGCTTCTAAACTTTGTCCTCGATTATTAATTATTACACTAGTAAAAAATAAAGCAATAATTACTCCGACTATGATTGTTGGAACTACATAAGATTTTAGTTTCCTTTTTTTCATTTTCTTCACCTCATTATCAGTTTTTACCAAAAAAAAAGATTTATACTTCTTTTAAAAAAATTTTGTAGAAGTAAATAAATCCATTAAGAAATTAGTTACTAAATAAATCATAGAAATTCCTAACAAAAAATAAAAAATCCGTGCTTGCATTACTTTATTTTTTTTAAAAATTTGATTGATATTAATCGCGTCCATTGCCCATATTACTAACATAGTTACTACAACATATAAGAAAAACTTTCCATTCATTTGTTTTGTTCCTCATATTCTTTTATCTTATTGATTCGACGTTTATACCTTTCTACTCTTGAAAAAGGAGTAGTAATAAAATTTTTTATAATTTCTAATGCTTCTTCTAATTCTAATTTTTCACCAAATGTTACGATATTGGCATCATTATCATTTCTTGTCATTCTTGCTTCTTCTACATTTGATACTTTGGCGCATCGTATCCCTTTTACTTTATTACAAGCAATGCTCATTCCAATTCCAGATCCACATATGGCAACTCCATAATCGACGTTTTGATTTGCCACCTCTTTTCCTAGCAAAAATGCATAATCTGGATAATCTGTTAACTCTTTTGAATTTGCTCCAAAATCAATTATCTCATAATCTTCTTTTTCTAAGTTTTGTATTATTTTTTGTTTTAATTCATAACCTCTATGGTCACTTACAATTCCTATTTTCATTTGCTCTCCTTCTTTAATTGTTTTAAATATATTTTTCCACCCATTCTTTGATTAAAATGGGAAAAATCTATTTTCTTTTGTTCATCATATTTTTCTAAAAGCATATTTGTTTCTAACTCTTCTAATTCTTCTATATTTCTTGGTAGACAGTCAGCATAACTTGTTTCTATTTTTATGGTTTTTTCTAAAACATAAGTTGTATGTTTACTTATATTTTCTAATAAAGGGCGGTAATTGATATAAAGACTTTTGGGATAAATAATTGCACCAGAAAAGTCACAAGTAATTATTTTTTTAGAAGATTGCTCTTTTAAAGTAGGATACAATATCACAATATCTCCAGGGAAAAAGGAGTTACTTGTATGTTTCAGTTCTTCTTTTGCTATCTGGTAGTATATTTTTTCAATTGATTCTCCTTGCATTCTTTCAATGATTCTTTTGGCAATACGATTTGTATTTAATAAATCTAATTGCCTCAGATATTCCTGTTTTTCGTTTTCTAATTGAGATTCTTGTATTTCTCTTTGTACTTCTTTTAACATTTTCATGTAACTATTTCCCTTCATTATTATAACATTTTCTGTTGCTTTTATAAATTTAAAACTGCTTTTTAGCAGTTTAGTTTACGATTTTTTTGTGAAGAACCTTTGCCCTTTCTATTTTTCTTTGTTCCTTATAAATTTGTTCTAGTTTTTCTTGCAAACGGTTTTGATTATGTTTTTCTTCTTGTAAATAAAGTTCTCTTTCCTCTTTATACACATTTTTTAATTTTTGAGATAATGTTTTATCTTTTACAGATTCTAGTGTAATAGATAAAGTATCTCCTTTTTCAATTCGCTGATATAGATTTTTATTTATTATATTGGAGACTTCTTGCACATAGCTTTTGGTAAATGAATCATAATACTCTCCCGTTGCGATTTGCAATGTACCATAATACAATGCTAATAATATATCAATTGATATTTCCGAAAGGTCTTCTTTTTGTTCTAACTGTTTTACACTGTCTTTCGGAATTCCGAATATATCTGCAAAATCTCCCTGTGTCATACATAATAATTCTCTAATTATGAGGAATTGTTCACCTATTCTTTTTTGATTTTCCTCTTTTCTTTTTTCCATCCATGTATTCCTTTCTTCACATTATTTTATTTTATTATACTATTTATTTTTATATAATGCTAGGTCATTTTTTTGATTATTAATTCAATTTTTAGTGAAAAAGGACACAAAAAAAGTCATTTTTATCATGACCTTTTTATTATGCTTCTTCTTTTTGAGTAAATCCATATTTCTTATTGAATTTATCTACACGTCCAGCACGTGATGCTCTACTTTGTTTTCCAGTATAAAATGGATGGCATTTAGAACATACTTCTACGTTAATTTCTGATTTTGTTGATTTTACTTGGAATGTTTCACCACATGCACAAGTAACTGTACAATCTTTTGTTTCTGGATGAATTCCTTTTTTCATATTATCTCTCCTTCCGCCATGACATTTTTTGTCATAGTAATTAAATGCGCTATTAGTATACCAAGTTTTTTACTAATTTTCAAGGCTTTTCTCTATTTTTTATAAGAAATTTCTCCTTCATAATTATTTACAAATTCCTAACATTTTTTTGAAAGAATAAAAGTTATCATCTTTAACATGGGCAAAAGATCAAAATTTTTTCTGAATTGAACTTTCTTGCTTTTTGGTTTTGATTCCAAATAAAAGTGTAAGATTCCTTATGAGATTTATTCATCATTTCTCCTAGACTATGCTTGACCCCAGGCTAAAGTAAATCCTGCACCGGCTTGAGTTACAGCGGATGCATTTACACTTGTTCCGGTATAGGTTGCCTTCACGGTTAAGGATAATGAGCCTGTACTGGCAGCTAAAGATTCATCTTTGGCTAATACTGCGCTTCCTTTTAATATTTGATAAGTAATGTTTCCACATACTAAAGAACCTGTGTTCGTTCCAGTACAAGATACTCCACTAGGTGCAGTTGTTGTGATACTACTTAACTTCGCTGCAATAGACCCTGTATTTTTTACTGTGACTGCCCAACTACAAGCATCACTGGGTTTTGATAAAACAGTTTTTGCTACTGTTACTGTTGTTTCAGTTACTGCGGCAGTACCACAACTACGACCTGTTGCGCTCGTTCCTGCGGCTGTTCCGGATACTGAATCTGCTGTTACAAATGCTACTTTCCAAGTTGCAGCATTTTGAGTTACGTTACTATATGTAACTTTTAAATTGGTACTAAGTGCTGCATAGGCAATGGTCAATCCTACTATTGCTACTATCAATATTCCTACTATGATAGTCAAATTATCTCTATTTTTCATTTTCTTTTTTTCCTCCTCCGTTTTATTTTCCTTCTACCCAGATTATACCCCCCCCCCTAAGGTTTTGTCAATGGGGAGATTATAATTTTTTACACTCTTCTAAAAATTATCTAAAAGGTTGATAAATGCCATCCACCCTTTGTTAATCCTTTTTTTAAATCTGTATCTTATCATTTTATAACAGGTTTTTCTCTATTTTACTAATGATTTTTTTAGAAATAGCTTCATATCCTAAATGATTTGGATGAATATCATTTGGGTTTGATAAATATTCTGGATGATTTTTAAACAATGAATCAATCGGAATATAAATGACTTCTTCTTGTTTTTGATACAGTTGATTTAGCTTTGTTATTCCTTGATTTAAGATATTATTTGATAAATAAAAATGATAATATCCTATTACATAGATTTGATAAGGATAATATTTCCTCATTTGCTTAATTAATTGAGTAAAAGATTTTTCTATTTCAGATATAATTCTATCTAATTTTTCTTCGGTCATATTATCTGTAATACTAATTTGATATAGTAAGTCATTTAGACCAATGGAAAGAGTGATGATTTTGCTTTCTCTTAAGGTATGCTTTAAATTTATTTGTTCTTTGTTTAAGGTAATAACTTCATTTTCACTAATTTCTTCTTGTAGTTTCTCAATTGACATTGTATCTGTTGCGAAAGACTTTATATAACGATTTAGTTTCTTTTTTTCATACAAATAATCTTTTATATAATCACTATATCCATATTCTACCCCGCCATAAGAATTTTTTCCTAATGCAAAACTATCTCCTAGGGCTGTATAATTAAAATTGTTTTTATTATTTAATTTATAGATGAAAAAAATGGAAAGGAGAACACATATAAAAATAAATAATTTAATATGTTTTTGAAACCATTTCATATTTCACCTCATAAAAAAAGAAATATTTCTATTTCATTATATTTCTTTTATTGTTATTTTAGCACCTACGCTTGTTAATTTTTCTACGATTTGTTCATACCCTCTTAGTATATGTTCAATATTGGTAATCGTTGTTTTCCCCTCTGCAAAAAGACCTGCGGCTACCATGGCAGCACCTGCTCTTAGATCTGTTGCGACTACTTCTGTTCCTTTTAATTTTGTTGGTCCTACTATGGTTGCGGTTTGATTATTTACAGAAATATTGGCACCTAATTCTCTTAAATATGGAATATGCATAAAACGATTTTCCCAGATTGTTTCTATTACTTTTGATTTTCCACAACTTTGAGTTAATAATATTGTAAAAGGTTGTTGTAAATCTGTAGGAAAACCTGGGTATACTGCTGTTTTAATTATGGTTGGCTTATATTTTTCTTGTTTTTTTACACTAACATAGTCTGCTCCTACCTCTATATCAACTCCAATTTCTTCTAATTTAGAAAGCAAAGCATCAATATGTTCTGGGATCACATTATCTATTTTTAAAGGATTGCCACATAAGGCTCCAATAGTAATATATGTCCCTGCTTCAATTCGGTCTGGTATTACTTCGTGAAAACATTTGTGTAAACTATCTACTCCCTGAATTTTTATCGTTGAAGTTCCGGCTCCTGTAATTTTTGCTCCCATATTATTTAGAAATGTTGCAACATTTACAATTTCTGGTTCTTTGGCAGCATTATCAATGATAGTTGTGCCTTTGGCTCTTACTGCTGCTAACATAATGTTAATTGTTGCTCCTACTGAAGCGATATCTAAATAAATATTTGCGCCTTTTAATTCTTCTGCTTCTACTGTATATTTATTATTTTCTTCTTTTATTTTGGCACCTAATGCTTCAAATCCTTTTAAATGAAGATCAATTGGTCTTGCTCCAATAGAACACCCTCCAGGAAAATACATTACTGCTTTTTTAAATTTTCCAAGTAAGGCCCCCATAAAATAATATGATGCTCGTAGTTTCTTTGATAAATCCTCTGTAATTTCAATATTTTCCATTTGTTTTGGATTTATAATGATGCTTTCGCTTGCTCTTTTTACATCTACTTTTAAGGCTTGCAAAATATCACATAATGCATTTGTGTCAGTAATTTCTGGAATATTACAAATCGTCGCTTCTTCATCTGTTAAAATTGCGGCTGGAATTAAGGCAACGGTAGCATTTTTTGAACCACTAATCCGTATTGTACCAGATAATTCCCTTTGACCTTCTATTTCCATCACTTTCATTTTATTTTCCTCCTACTATATTTTATATTTTTGTTTGAAATAAGGTTACTATTTGCCCAATTCTATCTTTTATGGCTTTTTCACCACTTCCAATAATTTTTCGCGGATCATATGCCTCTGTTTCATTTAAAAATTTTCTTACTGCATTTGCCCATACGACTTGTAGTTCTGTATTAATGTTGATCTTAGAAATTCCACAGGCAATGGCTTTCTTTATTTTTTCATCGGGAATCCCTGTACCTCCATGTAAAACTAAAGGGATCGGCAATTTCTCATTAATTTCTTTCATCGTTATAAAATCTAAATTTGCTTCAGTTTGATAAAATCCGTGAACACTACCTAAGGCAGGAGCTAGTGCATCTATTTTTGTATTTTCATACAGTGTAAGACAATCTTCTACTGTAGCATTATGATTGGAACCAGTTATATTATCTTCTGTACCACCAATATGGCCTACTTCTGCTTCTACACTTACTCCTTTGGCATGCGCATAATCTACTACTTCTTTGGTTATTTTAATATTTTCTGGTAGTTCTTGTGCTGAAGCATCAATCATAACAGAAGTAAATCCAGCATCAATCGCTTGGATACATACTTCTTTTGATTTCCCATGATCCACATGAAGACAAACAGGTATTTTAATATTTAAATCTTGGATTAATCCTTTTACCATTGCAGAAATTACATTAACTCCACCCATATATTTTATGGCCGATTCACTTACTCCTAAAATAACGGGAATATTTAACTCATTACATTTTTCTAATATATACTTCGTCCATTCCAAATTGTTAATATTAAAATGAGGAACAGCATACTTATTTTCTTTTGCTTTTTTTAGCATTTCATTGAAATTTACTAGCATTTTCTTATCACCAACTTAATCATAAGAAAATTAGGGAATTTTGTCAACGAAAGAAAAAAATTTTATTTTATTTTAAATTTTAAAAAAAGTAGTCTAAGGCAAGTAATGTTAAAATGAAAATTCCAAAATAGATAGCCTTTTTGCCAAACTTTTCTGATAATTTTTTACCAGAAATTAATCCTAATAAAGTAAAGCAAGCGCTAGTAATAGCAAACGTAATACATGCCAAAACAATTGATTGCTGTGTGATTCCTAATGCCAGTCCAACCGAAAAACTATCAATACTTACTGTAAAAGAAAAAAATAAAATTGATAAAAAATTTGTAATCATGCCTTTTTTACTTTCATTTCGAGATAAAAACATTTCAATTGCAAGAATCAGAAATACTATTGCAACAATTTTATCTGCCTTAGTAATAAAATTTTCTAAAAAAGCATTTCCCAAAATCGAGCCGAAATAAGGCATAAAAAAGTGAAAGATACCAACAAATAGACTTAAAATAATCATTTTAGAGAAGACAATTTGATTTGTTCCATAAGCTAGTGCTAAAGAAAAAGCATCCATACTTAACCCTACTGCAATAAAAAAATATATAAGGATTTGTTGCATTATATCACCTTATATATTTTATTCTTTTTTATTTTAAAAATACTTATCTACCACTTCTTTTATAAATGAAGTATATTCTATATTTTTACTATCCTCTTCTTCTACTTCTAATAAACATAATGGAGGAAATAAAACACACCAGAAATTATCTCCTTCCCCTTTTCCTAGGGTTATCACCAGAGATTCATATTCTCCTTCTTCATAAATTACACCTCGATATTCTTTTTGGGGGAAATAATTTTTCCCATAGTTGATTTGATAAGTTTCTTCTTTGTCTTCTTCCATTAATGTATTTTTTACAATTTGTTCAAAAGTGGGAAGTTCTTGTTTTATTTTATTTCTAGAATCTTGAATATCTTTTCTTTTAAAATTCAACTCTGAAATATTGTTTTTTAGGTTTAAAACAATTTTCTTTTTTAATTCCTGATCTTCTTTTTGGTTACTATTAGCAACCACTCTAAAACGAATGGAATCTTTTGGAATAATTACTTTTTCTTCTTTATTTATTGATAAAATGGTAATTATAATCGCAAGAATAATAATTGTTTTTTTCATAAAATAATCCTCACTTTCATAGGTATAGTGAGGATATCTTGTTAATTTTATTCACAATTTTTAAAAATAAATATCATTCGATCTTTTCCTGATAAATCTTTTTTTGTGATTATTTTCTGTTCTCCTAAATATATTTTTATTAATTTTTCAATTTCTTCTCTTTGTGTGCATCCTATTTCTAAAGCAATTAAACATTTTCCTTTCATATGTGGTGCTACATTTTTTAATATTTTTCTATATAAGTTTAGTCCATCTTCTCCACCATACAGTGCTAGATGAGGTTCATTATTTCTTACTATCTCTTCAATTGGCTCATTTGTTTTGATGTAAGGTGGATTACTAATGATAATATCATATTGCTTTTCCACCGATTCTAACATATCACTTTTTAGCAACTGTGCTTTTGAATTTAGTTTTTCACAGTTTTTGTGGGCAACTTCTAATGCTTCTTCGCTAATATCAATTAAATCCACAGAATTTGTGGAAATTTTCTGTTCTAATGTAAGCCCAATGACCCCACTTCCACAACCTAAATCAAGAATATCCACAGGATTTGGGAAATAAGTTTTAATATACGCTATTGTATTTTCTACTAATTCTTCTGTTTCAAATCTTGGAATTAGGACATTTTCATTAATAAAAAAAGGAATTCCATAAAAATTTACTTTGCCTAACGCATATTGGATTGGTTTTCCATCTTTTACTGCTTGAATGGTTTTCTGATAAATTTTTGTTTGTTCTTCCGGTACTATATCATTTAAATGATTTAATAATTCTAATGGGTTTTGATTTACGATTTCTGCTAATATTATTTTAGCATGATCAGAATGAATATTTTCTTTTCCATATAAAAGTAGGTCTTCTATTGTCATTTTTATTTTTCTTCTTCTCCCTGTAGTTTTCTTTTTTGATCTTCTCCAATTAATGCTTCAATAATATCATCTAAATCTCCATCCATAATGCGATCTAAATTTTTTGTAGTAAATCCTATTCTATGATCTGTCACTCTATTCTGTGGATAATTATACGTTCTAATCTTTTCTGCTCTATCCCCTGTTCCTATCTTGCTTCTTCTTTCAGCGCCTGCTTCTTCTTGTTGCTTTTGAAGTTCTAATTCATAGAGTCTTGTTTTTAATACTTTCATGGCCTGTTCTTTATTTTGAATTTGACTACGCTCATTTTGACAAGTAACTACAGTATTGGTTGGTAAGTGAGTAATTCTTACAGCAGAATCCGTAGTATTTACTCCTTGGCCCCCACAACCACTAGATCGATATATATCAATTCGTAAGTCGCTTGGATTAATTTCGATATCAATATCATCATCCGCTTCCGGCATTACTAATACGGTGGCAGTGGAAGTCTGTAATCTTCCATTGGCTTCTGTTACTGGTACTCTTTGAACGCGATGAGAACCACTTTCATATTTTAATAGTGAATATACATTTTTTCCTTTGATTGTAAATTCTATTTGACTATAGCCTCCTGCCGTTCCTTCTATTGAATTATATACTTGATAGGATAAGCCTTTTTTATCAGCATATCTTGTATACATTCGAAATAAGTCACCTGCAAAGATATTTGCTTCATCTCCACCAGCAGCACCTCGAATTTCCATAATAACGTTTTTATCATCATTGGGATCTTTAGGGATTAGCAACACTTCTAATTCCTTTTCTAATTTTTGTTGTTCTGTTTCTAAATCTTTTAATTCCTCTCTAGCCATTTCTGCTAAATCTTTGTCTTTTATCATTTCTTTGGTTGCCTCAATTTCTGCTAGAATCTTTTTATATTTTCTATAACAAATCACGGTATCCTCTAAAGAAGCCATTTCTTTTGAATATTCCTTTGTTTTCTTGATATCACTTAATACTTCATTTTTGGTTAATTCTGTTTCTAACTGCTCATATTTTTTTTCTATTGCTTCTAAACGTTCTATCATTTTTTCACCCTTTCTTTGGATTCATTCGTATTATATCATATTTTTATTAAGAAAAAAACTAGATTATTCCTCTAGTTCTAATTCTTCTTCATCAATGACTACTAAATCTTTTAATTCCTCATTGGCATCATCATAATCATCCTCATCATTGTCATCAAAATTATCTTCTTGAGGAGTTTCTTCTGTTTCGTCTTTTACTTCTTCTGGTTCTTCCTCTTCCTCTTCTGTTACTTTAACAATCTTATCAGATGTGTGACGACTTCTTAAGTCCCAAGTACC
>CANQFX010000018.1 GCA_947600015.1 uncultured Bacilli bacterium | reverse complement strand
TAGAAGCCGATATGCCTATTACGAAAGTTACCATTGACCGTCTAGAAGCAATGAAATATTTTGAAAATATCCACGATATGACAAAAGCTGGAGTAATGAAATACAATACAGATAACTATATCACACTATATCGATTAGGTAGTTTTTATAATTATTTTTATAACTTAATGCCAACATCTACAGGAGTATTAAAAGATTTTGATTTTACTTATATTAAAGATAATGGATTTGTTTTAAGATTTCCTACAATATATATTAATCATAAAATTAAAGAATATAAACACCATCCCCACATGTTTGAAGTATTTAAAGAATATCGTGATTGGGCAAAGATTATGCATATAGAAAATTCTGTAGATTTAAATAAATTAGTATCCACAGGAAAAATTAATGATTTAATTAAAATTGATGAAACACTACAAAGCAATCGATTATTAAATGTAGCAAAAGAGATTAATTCTAAAAAGAATAAAGTAAGAGTCGTTTTAATTGCTGGTCCATCATCTTCTGGAAAGACAACGACCTCAAGAAAACTTTGTATGTATTTACAAAGTTTTGGATTAAATCCCAAAGTAATTTCGATGGATGATTATTTTGTAGAACGAAATGAAACCCCAGTAGATGAAGATGGAAAACCAGATTATGAATGTTTGGAGGCAGTGGATTTAAAATTATTTGATAAACAAATTGCTTCTCTTTTAAAAGGAGAAGTCGTAAAAATACCAACATTTAACTTTTTATTAGGTCAAAAAGAATATAAAATTGAAATGCAATTGGGAGAAAAAGATATTCTTTTAATTGAAGGAATTCATGCGATTGATACAAAAATATTGACAAATATTCCAAGAGAAGAAAAATATAAGATTTATATATCCGCCTTAACAGAGTTAAATATGGACGATCATAATCGTGTTTCAACGACAGATAATCGCCTATTAAGAAGAATTATTCGGGACAATAGAACAAGGGGTTATAGTGTAGAACACACACTAAAAATATGGGATAGCGTCAGAAGAGGAGAAGAAAAATATATCTTTCCGTTCCAAGATGAAGCAGATACTACAATTAATTCTGCATTAATTTATGAAATTGGTGTATTAAAAACGTATGTAGAACCACTGCTATATTCTGTAGAAAGTACGTCTCCTTATTATGAAGAAGCGAAACGTTTAATCAATTTTTTGAGATTATTTTTACCCGTACCCGCAGATGCAATACCACAAGATTCAACACTAAGAGAATTTATTGGAAATGGATATTTCCATGACTAGTTTCCACAGATATTGTGGAAATTTTTTTGTATATCAGGAATTTACTTGAAAAAAGAAAATAAATAGATTATAAAATGAAGGAAAAACAAAAAAGCACATAGTTATTATGTACTTTTACAAACTATCGTAAGATTTGGTTATGATTTATTATAATCATAACATTACCAATCACTATCCCAATCAGTGCTTCCAGAATCCCAGTCACTACCACTATCCCAGTCACTATCCCAATCATTATCCCAATCATCATCACTACTTGAATCCCAACTATCTGCTACACTACTGTTAGTAATATCTTCACCATCAAAAGAAGAAGGGTAAGAAGAACCTTCATAATAATTCGTATAATTATCCATAAAATTATCATCTAAATCGGAATGATTAGTTAAAGTCCAACCCGTATTATCATCATAAATATACCAATAAGAATTATGCTTGTAATATTCTGTTCCCTGATAGTTATAATATCCATTATAAGAATAATTCATACTACTGAATATACCTAATATAACAAAAGAAAATATAATAATACCTATCAGCCAAATAGCAGGAAAATGATTTTTGGGTTTTTTAGGTTTTTGACTATGATGATTTTTTTGATTTTGAATTTCACTTTTCAGTTTTAAATAAAGTTCATTTACTGCATAACCTTCATCCGTGCCTTCATAACGAATAGAACGAATACCATTGGCTTTATTTTTATATACAATAAATTTACCATTCGTATCACGAAAAATCCCAAATGCTTTTGGTTCCTTACAATCAACACCGATAAAGAATCTAGTAATATTAGGATCAGGAAGATGATGTTGTATATACCATTGTTGTAACTCATCAATGGTTTGCGGAACTCCATTTCCAACTCGCCTGACATTTTTATTAGGAGCACCACAAAACTTACAAGTTACGTCACTATCATCAATTGTATTCCCACAGTATTCACATTTTATTCGCATATCATATTCTCCCTACCTCTAATAAAGATTTCTCTATTATCAATTTTATTATAATATCATTTTCTATTGAATTCAAGATTCTTAAAATCCACTTTCTAAAATAACTATAAATATTTGACTATAACGAAGCAAGATATAATAAAACACCAGGACTATGTAATAAAATTTTTTAAATCATACATTGACAATTCTCTTTGTCAAAAATATTAGAATATATTGAAAGAAAAAGTGAAAAAATATATAATGAAACTAAGGAGGATAGAAATGAAAAAAGTTGCAATTAATGGATTTGGAAGAATTGGGAGATTGGCATTTCGACTTTTAGAAGAAGAAGGCGATTGTGAAGTAGTTGCCATTAATGATTTAACCGATGCAGAAACGCTTGCTTATTTATTGAAGTATGATACAAATCATAGAAATTATCGCATTGATGAAATTCATCATGAAGAGGATTCTATTGTAGTAGGAAATAGAAAGATTAAGGTGTATGCGGAAAAAGATCCGAGCTTATTACCTTGGAAAGATTTAGGTATTGATGTTGTACTAGAATGTACAGGTCTTTTTACATCAGAAGAAAAAGCAATGGCACATATTCAAGCAGGTGCTAAGAAAGTAATTATTTCTGCTCCTGCAAAAGGAAATGTAAAAACAATTGTGTATAATGTAAATCATGAAACATTAACAGGAGAAGAACAAATTATTTCGGCTGCAAGTTGTACTACAAATTGTCTTGCACCAGTAGTAGACGTAATTGATCGTACTTTTGGAATAAAAAAAGGATATATGACTACAGTACATGCATATACCAATGATCAAGCAACACTAGACGTTCCACATAAAAAAGGAATTTATGCTCGTAGAGGAAGAGCCTGTGCGGCGAATATTGTTCCTGCTTCTACCGGAGCTGCTTCTGCCATAGGAAAAGTTTGCCCTAATTTAGAAGGAAAACTAGATGGTACCGCGATGCGAGTTCCTGTTCCTACTGGTTCTGTAATCGATTTAGTGCTAGAGTTAAACCAAAAAGTAACAAAAGAAGAGATAAATCAAGCCTTAAAAAATGCCCAGAATGAAACTTTACAATACACAGAAGACCCTATCGTTTCTAGTGATGTAATTGGTAGATATTGTGGTGCCTTAGTAGATGGACTATCTACGAATGTTCTAGAGGTAGAAGAGGAGCAATTAATAAAAGTAGTTGCTTGGTATGATAATGAAATGAGTTATACAGCACAGATGATTAGAACAGTAAAATATTGGATAAATCAATAATAGATGAGAATGCTACCATATAGGGAAAGTATTCTCTTTTTCATGGAAAAAAATTTAAAATTTTTTCTTTTATTCTAAAAAGATGGTATACTAAATATAGATAGGAGAATTGTCACTATGAAAAGCATAAAAAATATGGAACTAAAAAATAAAAAAGTAATTATTCGTTGCGATTTTAATGTACCTATAAAAGAGGGAAAAATTATAGATGACACTCGAATAAAAGCAAGTTTAGAAACCATAAAATATTGTCAGGAAAAACAAGCAAAAATCATTCTTCTTTCGCATTTAGGAAGAATAAAAGAACAAAATGATTTAGAAAAAAACAATTTAAAACCAGTTGCTAAAAGATTAGAAGAACTATTAAAAACAAAAATTTTTTTTAGTGAAGAAACCAGAGGGAAAACATTAGAAGAACAAATAAATCAATTAAAACCAAAAGAAATTCTTTTAATTCAAAATACTCGTTATGAAGACTTAAATGGAAAAAAGGAAAGTGGAAATGATGAGGAATTAGGAAAGTATTGGGCTTCTTTAGGAGAAGTATTTATTAATGATGCATTTGGTACCATTCATAGAGCACATGCTTCTAATGTAGGAATTGCTTCCCACTTGCCATCCGCCGTCGGACTTTTAGTGGAAAAAGAATTAAATGCTTTAGGTATATTAGAAAATCCACCTCATCCTTTTGTTGTAGTATTAGGGGGAGCAAAAGTAGAAGATAAAATTGGTGTAATTGGTAATCTTGTAAAAAAAGCAGATAAAATTTTAATTGGAGGAGGAATGGCTTTTACTTTTTTAAAAGCAGAAGGTTATGAAATTGGTTCTTCTTTATTAGATAAGGAAAATATTGCTTTTTGTACAAAAATATTAAAAGAATATGCAAATAAAATTATTTTACCTGTAGATGTAGCGGTTACTACAGAATATTCAGAAAAAGAAGAATATAAAATCAAAGAAATAAATGAAATTTCTTATAATGAAATGGGATTAGATATTGGTCCTAAGACAAAAGAGATATTTGAAAACAATTTAAACCATGCTCAAATTGTAGTATGGAATGGACCACTTGGTGTATATGAATTTAATAAATATAAAAAACATACCAAAGAAATACTAGAATATTTAATTGAAAATAAAATAAAAACAATCTTAGGTGGTGGTGATATTGTTGCTGCTGCTACCAAAGAAGGATTAAAAGAAAAAGTATATCATGCCTCTACAGGAGGAGGAGCCACCTTAGAATATTTAGAAGGAAAAAAATTACCAGGGTTAGAAGCAATAAAGTAGGTGAGAATCTTGAGTACAGAGAAGTTCTTTATAGCAGATCCTTATAATGAGGAACATATTAAAATGCTTCATAAATTTGAAGAAAAAAATGAAATAAGAACAAAAACTTCTGCGTATCTAGAAAATATTAAAACACACTATAATAAAGAAGAATATGCAGAATATGTTAAGAATGATAACAAAATTTATCAATGTTTATTTCTTCAATTAGAAGGGGAAATCATAGATAGTTGTTATATTCAAGGAGAAAAAGATACCAAAAGTGCAAAAATCTTTTTTGCTCCAATTACGAATAGTAGTAAAAACAGGCAAATTGTTTCTTTAGCAACGGACTATGCTTTTCATGTATTAGGAATAGAAGATATTTTCGTATTTGTTTCTTTAGAGGATAAAGCACTAAAGAATATGCTAGAAAAAAAAGATTTCGAAAGTCTAGGACAAGAGGGAAAAATGATAATTTATAGTAAAACAAAAGAAGATATAAAAGAGGAAAGAAGAAGGATTTAATGGAGTTAGTAAAAAATATCAAAAAAAATACGATTCTTTTATTAGTAATTACAATTGCTATTTTAGTACTAATTCTAAAAGATAATTATGATGCTATTATAAAAGCACTCTCTTCCATGGACTATCGATATATTCTTTTAGCGATTGTCTTTTTTCTATTATCCATTGTAATTAAAGCCTATATTAATTATAAAAGTGTTGCAGATAAAGAAAAAATTAGTTTAAAAGAGGCCATCAAGCATAATTTAATTACTCAATTTTTTAATGGAATTACACCATTTTCTACAGGAGGACAACCCATGGAAATTTATATGTTAACAGAACATGGGATTAAATTAAGTCATGCCACAAATATTACCATTCAAAATTTTATATTTTATCAAGTAGCACTTGTAATCTATGGCCTTTTAGCCATTTTGTATAACTCTATTTTTCATCTTTTCCCCAAAGTACCTATTTTAAGAACACTAGTATTGATTGGATTTATCATAAACTCCCTTGTTGCAATAGTTTTATTTTTCATTACTTTTTCAGAAAAAACGACAAAAAAAATAGGTCATAGTATGATTCATATATTGTCTAAATTAAAGTGGATAAAGAATCCTCAGGAAAAGATGCATAGTTTAGATATCAAATTAGAAGAATTTCATAATAGTGCAAAACAATTAAGAAAAAGGAAAAAACTTTTTATTGGTGGAGTCATATTAAATATTGTAAGCCTAACTTGTTTATATATTGTTCCCTTATTTATCGTTTATAGCCTACATGATTTTAACAGTTTAAATATTTTTGATACATTAACTGCCTCTGCATATGTTTTACTAATTGGTGCTTTTGTTCCTATTCCAGGAGCAAGTGGAGGAATTGAATATAGTTTCTTAAGATTTTATGGTAATTTTTTACCTGCAAGCATTACTTCTGCGGTATTACTAGTATGGAGATTTATTACTTATTATTTAGGAATGATTCTTGGTGCCCTAGTATTTAGTTTAGAAAAGAAGGAGGATTAAGAATGAGAATAGGAATTTTTACGGAAACATATACTCCTTATATTAGTGGGTTAGTGACAAGTGAAGTGATGTTAAAGCACGCATTAGAAAAAAAAGGCCATGAAGTTTATGTAGTGACAGCAAATTTAAAAAGTTTTAAATATGAGTATGATGAAAAAGAAAAAGTATTACGGATTCCAGGAATTCCTACGGGAATTTATGATTCTAGATTAACAAGCATCTATCCAATTCAAGCAGTACATAAGATCAAAGAATGGAATTTAGATGTGATTCATTCACAAACAGAATTTGCAATTGGTACTTTTGCCCGTCTATTTGCGAAGCAATATAATATTCCTTTAGTTCATACCTATCATACAATGTATGAAGATTATATTCATTATGTAACAAAAGGCTATTTTAAGAAATCTAGTAAAAAATTAGTAGAATACTTTACCAAGTTCTACTGTGAAACGACAGCGACAGAACTCATCGTTCCTACCAATAAAACCTATAAATTGTTTAAGGAAAAATATCAGTTTAAAAAAAATATTCACATTATTCCAACAGGAATTGAAGTAGAACGCTTTTTTGAAGAGAATATTGATAGAAAAGAACTCCTAAATTTAAGAAAAAGTCTAAATTTATCTAAGAAAGATTTTGTTTTATTATTTGTAGGAAGACTTGCAGAAGAGAAAAACGTAGAATTTTTAATTGAAGCACATAAAAAACTAGTGAAAAAACATCCAAATATAAAACTTCTAATTGTAGGAGATGGACCAGACAAAGAAAAGTATGAAATAAAAGTAAAAGAAGAAAAACTAGAAAAAAACATTTTATTTACAGGAAAAGCAGCATGGGAAGAAATGCCTTATTATTATCACTGCGCTGATATTTTTACAACAGCATCAAAAACAGAAACGCAAGGACTTACGATTATTGAAGCCATGGCTTCTGGTGTAGTTCCTGTCTGTATGAGAGATGAGGCTTTTATTAGTATGATTACCGAAGGTTTAAATGGTCTTTTCTTTGAAGATATGCCTTCTTATCAAAAACAAATTATCCTGCTTTATGAGAATCAGGAACAACATGAACTTTTAAATAAACAAGCAAGAATCCAAGCAGAGCACGATAGTTCTGATAATTATGCGGAGCGCGTGTTAGAAGTATATCACAGAGCAATAAAAGAAAAGCAGAGTGAAAATCGTTTTGGAATTATTTCAAAAATAGCAAAGAAGTGGAGGAAAAAAGATGATTATCATACTAAATAATAAATGTAATTTTACGAAAGAAGAATTTTTGATATATCAGCAAAAACTTTCAACAATAACTACTTCACATGAATTAGTACTATGTCCTTCTTATCCACATTTTTCTTTATTTTCGTTATCAAATTGTGTCTTAGGAAGTCAAAATGTTGCCACCAATGGAATGGGACCATATACTGGAGAAGTCTCTGCCGAGCAATTAAAATCTTATGATGTGAAGTATGCACTTGTTGGACATTCGGAAAGAAGGAAAAAAGAAACGCCCAAAGAAATGTTAGAAAAAATTCAACAACTATGCAAAGTTGGTATCATACCCATCTTTTGTTTAGGTGAAGAAGCAAAAGAAAAGCAGCAAAGAGAGTTGGAAAAAGATTTGCTTTTTCTAGATAATTACTTAACGTCAAAGGAAAAAGAACAGCTAATTCTTGCTTATGAACCCGTTTGGGCAATTGGTAGTGGAAAATTGACTAGTCAGGAGCATATAGAAAGTGCTAGTCGTACAATAAAGAAATATTTTCCAAACAACAAAATTTTATATGGTGGAAGTATCGATCAAGAAAATATTTCTATATTAAAACAATGTTCTACGATAGCAGGATTCTTAATTGGCGGTTTAAGTTTAGAAATAGAAAACTTAAAAAAACTATTAGAAAATCTAGAAAATTAGACAAATTAGACAGTTTCGACAAAACTTGTCTTTTTTTTCCCTACCATTTTTTGACATCCTGTTATATAATTATAATGCGTGGTAGTATATGAGAGGAGAATACATGAAAAAAACAAGAGTATTGATTATCGATGACAACAAAAGTTTAGTCGATATGATAAAGGAATATTTTAATGAACACGCAGACATTAAAATTACGCAAGAAGCGTACGATGGAGTAGAAGGAATTACAGTAATTGAGAAAAAACAAGATGAGTATGACATTATATTATTAGATCTCATTATGCCAAACAAAGATGGAATTAGTGTTTTGGAGTATATGAATGAAAAAGGAATTGATAAAAAAGTCATTGTTCTAACATCGTATAATACGCAAGACATGATTCGAAAAGTATCAGAATTAGGAGTAAGTTATTTTATTTTAAAACCATTTGAACTTTCTGATTTGGAAAAAAGAATTACCGAAGTATCCGAAGGTGTAAAATATGGAGGAGAGTCAATAGACTTATATCATAATAATTTACAAATATCGATTACCAAGACACTACATGAATTAGGAGTACCATCTCACATTAAAGGATATCAATATATCAGAGAAGGTGTAACACTCATATATGAGAATCCAGAGATGGTAGGAGGAATTACAAAAGAATTATATCCAGAAATCGCAAAAAAGTATGAAACAACAGTATCGCGAGTAGAACGAGCAATACGACATGCGATTGAAGTAAGTTGGAATCGTGGGAATTGGCAGTTGATGGAAGATATTTTTGGACATAGTGTAGATATTGATAAAGCAAAACCTACCAATTCTGAATTTATTGTCACAGTAGCAGACAAATTACGATTAGAATTTAATAAACCAGTTTTATCAAATTGAGACGTAAGAAAAGACGTCTTTTTTAATTTCCAAGAAAAAATAAATAATAACATTGACAGAAGCCAAAGAAAAAAGTATACTTAATTTATAAAATATGTATGGGAGGCACACTTTATGGAACGAAAGATAGAAGAATTTTTTCATAAATGGCAAAAAGATATTTTGCGCAAGCCTTTAATTTTATATGGACCAAAACAAATTGGTAAGACTTTTACTGTATTAAATTATGGAAAAAAAGAATATAAAAATGTAGTTTATTTTAATACCGAAAATAATAAAACAATCATCGATTTATTTAAAAAAGAAAAATCAACAGAAAAATTAATTTTAAATTTATCCTTATTATCAGGAGAGACGATTTTAAAAGAAGATACTTTAATTGTATTAGATAATTTAGATGAGATAGAAATTATAAAAGGATTAAAACTATTTGGAAGTGAACATAGTAAATATCATATTATAGGTATCATTTCTAGAAGAGAAAGATTAACGGAATTTAAGGGTGAAGAATTACAATTCAAAGGAATGAATGAAATGGATTTTGAAGAGTATCTATGGGCCCACGAGGAAAGAACACTAGCAGAATTAATCAAAGAATGCTTTGCTAAATCAAAAACCTGCTCATTCCATAAAGTTGCATTAGAATTATTTTGGGAGTATTTAAAAACAGGAGGATTACCTGAAGTTGTGAAAGCAAGTTTGGATGGAAAAAGTGTATATGAAATAGATGCAATTAAACAAAAAATTATAGACGTTTATAAAAAAGAATTATGCCTTAATAAAACATTAATTGATATTCCTAGAGGATTAGAAGTAATAAATTCCATTCCAGAACAACTAATGAAAGATAACAAAAAATTTCAATATGGAATGATTGGCATGGGAAAAAGAGCAAAAGAGTATGAAAGTAGTATTAATTATCTTGTGAATAACCAACTAATATATCGAAGTTATAAAATTAAGACGGTAAAATCTCCCCTTAGTAGTTGTAGAGAAAAAGATAGTTTTAAACTATATCTTCCAGATGATGGACTTTTGTTTTCTATGTTGCATTTAACATATAAAACATGGACTACAGATGAAAAGGTAAAAGAAACGATTTATGAAAATCATATTGCTAAAACACTAGTAGAATCAGGGTATGCGTTATACTATTATCAATCAGAAGGAAAAGCAGAAGTAAATTTTGTAATTCAAAATCGTATAGGACAAATTATTCCTATTGAGATTATCACAAGGTCTATGTCTAAAGCAAAATCTCTTTCTGTATTTATGAAAAAGTTTATTGTCCCAAGGGCATATAGAATTACAGAAAATAACTTTTCTACCAAAAAAGAAATCCGTTATATTCCAATTTATGCTGTATTTTGCTTGAATGAAACAAAGATGTAGGAGGGGAAAATGAAAAAAACAATACTGTTAACAATATTAGATGGATGTGGACTAAGAGACACAACAACAGGAAATGCTTTTCGTAATGCCCATAAACCAAATTTTAACTATTTATGGAATAATTATCCACATGCTTATTTAGAAGCAAGCGGAACTTTTGTAGGGCTTCCTAGTGGACAGGTAGGCAACTCTGAAGTAGGACATATGAATATTGGAGCAGGCCGAGTTGTTTATCAACCTTTAGAACGAATCAACCAAAGTATAGAAAATAAAAGTTTCTTTCAAAATGAAGAACTATTAAATGTAATTTCCCATGTAAAACAAAATCAGTCCAAATTACATATTATGGGATTAATTAGTGATGGAGGAGTCCATTCGCATATCAATCATTTAATGGCAATCTTAGAGTTATGTAAACAGCAAAAAATTGAAAAATTATATCTTCACTTATTTACAGATGGAAGAGATACAAAGCCGAATAGTTCCTATCATTATATTGAAAAAGTAGAAGAAAAATTGAAAGAAATTGGTGTTGGAACAATCGCAACGATTAGTGGCCGCTACTATGCGATGGATCGCGATAATAATTATGATCGAATCAAAAAAAGTTATGATGCCATAGTAAAGGGAATAGGCCCTAAGAAAAAATCAATAAAAGAATATATTGAAGAGTGTTATAAAGAAGATATTACAGATGAATTCTTAATACCAGCAATTTTTGATGAAGATGGACTACTACAAGAAAATGATGGTATTATCGTTTTTAATTATCGGAAAGATCGGTTGCGAGAATTATTTACAGCAATTACAAATCCTACATTTAATGACATGGAAGTAATAAGATTTCAAAATGTAAAAGTAGTAACAATGATGCCAGTAGTACATTCTGTACTCGCAAATCATGCTTTTGATGATCAAAATTTAGTAAACACCTTAGGCGAATATATGGAGAGTTTAGGTAAAAAACAACTAAGAATTGCGGAAACAGAAAAATATGCACATGTCACATTCTATTTTGACGGTGGAAAAGAAGTTGATTATTCAAAAGAAAAAAAGGTATTAATTCCCTCTCCTAAAGTTGCAACTTATGATTTAAAACCAGAAATGAGTTCTGTAGAAGTAACAGATGCTTTGTTAAAAGAATTAGATGAAGATTATGATTTAATTGTTTTAAATTATGCCAATGGAGATATGTTAGGACATACAGGAGTGTATGATGCAGCCATCAAAGGAGTAGAAGCAGTAGACCGTGGATTGGGTAGAGTATTTGAAAAAATAAAAAAACAAGGAGGAGTAATCATTGTCATTGCAGACCATGGTAATTGTGAAGAGATGATTGATGAAGAAGGAAATATATGCACATCCCATACTACTTCTATTGTTCCTTTCATCATTACACAAAAGGATATTGAAATTAAAAATGGAAAATTAGCAGATATTGCTCCTACGATTTTAGATTTAATGGGATTAGAAATTCCTAAAGAAATGACAGGTAAGTCACTCATTATAAATAAATCATCAAAAAAATAAATGCATATGAAACGCATTTATTTTTCTTTAAATTCATCCATATCAATTTCAAAGAGTTTTCCAATTTCAATTTCTAGTGCCAAAGAAATTTTCCATATAGTATCAATCGAAAAGGTCTTTTTTCCTTTCTTTGATTCAATCCTACGAATGAATTCATGAGAAACGCCAACTCTTTCTGCAAGAACTGCTTGAGTAATCCCAAGTTTTTTTCGAAATTTCTTAATATTTTTTGCAATTTGTTCATAAATATTAATTTCATATTCATTCATACAACCACCATCTTAAAATTATTATGCCCCAAAATAAAAAAATAATATGTAAACCGAAAGATTACAAAAAGTGCAATTGAAAAAATCGAAAAAATGTTCTATAATGAAGAGGGAGGGTTTATGAAAGAAAGAATTATATTTCATATCGATGTTAATAATGCATTTCTTTCTTGGAGTGCAGTGTTATTTTTAAAACAAGGGTATCACCAAGATATTAGAAAAATACCCTCTATTATTGGTGGGGATGAGAAGACTAGAAAGGGAATCGTCCTAGCTAAATCTCCTGTTGCAAAAAAGTTTGGTATAAAAACGGCAGAAACCATTTATGAAGCAAAAAAGAAATGTCCAATAATTCAAGTATTTTCTCCAAATTATGAGTGGTATTATCAAAAATCAAAGGAATTAGAACAATATTTATCTTCTTATTCTCCACTTTTAGAAAAATATTCAATTGACGAGTGTTTTTTAGATATGACAGGAACGAACTATTTATATAAAGATTATTTAGAATTGGCATATAAGATAAAAGATGAGATTAAAACGAAATTTGGTTATACGGTAAATGTAGGAATAGGAAATAATAAATTATGCGCAAAGATGGCATCTGATTTTGAAAAACCCGATAAAGTGCATACACTATTTCAAAATGAAATTGAGAAAAAAATGTGGCCCTTACCAGTAAATCGTTTATTTATGGTAGGAAAAAGAAGTAGTGAAATATTAAATAAATTAGGGATTACCACAATTAAGCAATTGGCTCAAACAAGTGAAAAAAAATTAGAACACTATTTTAAAAAACAAGCACAATATTTAAAAGATGCATCCCATGGTATCGATTATAGCAAAGTAGAACCAAGGAATCCCAAAACAACAAGCATTAGTATATCTGAAACACTTCCCTATGACTATACCGAAGAAGAAAAACTAAAAGAAATTTTATTTCGTCAAACCCAAGAAGTAACAAGACAATTAAGGAAACAAAAACAATATGCAAAAACAGTTGCTATTATTTATAAAAATAATGAATTTAAAAATTATTCTGCGCAAGCAAAACTAGAAAATTTAACCAACAATACCAAAGAAATTTATAAGTTAGTAATCCAAATATTTGAGAAAAGTTATAAAAAAGATCCAATCCGTTTAATTGGCGTAAGACTTGCAGATTTGTCTCATGAAAAAAACACCCAAATAACTTTATTTGATCAAGAAGAGGAACAAAAAGAAGAAGACGATATTCAAAAGACAATCGACCAAATTAATGAGAAATTTGGAAAATCATTAATTACTCCTGCTTCATTAAAAATAATAGGAACATCGAAAACAAAAAACAGATATAAATAATGTAAAAACCAAATTACCCTTTATTGATAAGAAATTAACAACAAATACATCCGTTGCTGCGGCATCCACTCCAAATACTACTCCAACGACATTAAATCTTACGTTAGTAGTATCTCATACTGGACAAGCGGTAGTATCTACGGCAACTACATATGCAAACGTTACTTTTACACTAAATTGGGCACAATCATAAATTTCAAATGAATAAGAAGAAATGCTACTGGAAGAATAGTTGAATGGATAGTATTGATAAAACAATACGATAAATAGAGGACTAAAAATTTAGTTCTTTTTTTATTAAAATAGATTAAAATGGTACATAATTGAAACGATATATTATATTAAGAAATTTCATTACATTTATAAGTCTTACCATTCACAATAGAATAGGTGTTTCGAGATAAAAAAGAATAAATTTATGTTAAATAAAAGCCAAATTTTACTAAAATAATATTTAATTGACGTTAAGATATTTAAAAAAAATACAAAAAACGACAAAATATTGTATATTGTATAATGAATATAGGATATGAAAATATTCTAATCGTAAAGTAGATAACTTTAAGAAAGTAGGTAAGAGGTGATTTATGGAAGTTATATTTAGAAAGGCAAATTACGATGACGTTGAGCCAATAATTACTTTATGTAATGAATGTTTTAATGAAAATACATCTTTAAAATATGCACAAGAAAATTTTAAGAAAACCGAAAATGATCAAAATCAGATTTATATAGTAGGATTAGCAAATGGAAAAGTGATAGCTCATGCAAAAATTACAATCATACCAACGATATATGAAGATATGAATACTTATGCCATTTTAAATCATGTATGTGTTAAACCAGAATTAAGAAGAGAGCATATAGGAACAAAAATGTTAAATGAATGTTTTAAAATAGCAAAAGAAAATGGTTGCAAATGTGTGGAATTATGGTCTAAAAATTTTAGAGCTGCCGCGCATGGATTATATCATCACTATGGTTTTAGCGTAATGGATGCAAAATTTTTCACAAAGGACGTTAAGGAGAACGAATATGAAAATTAGTAATATTTATGTTGGTGGGTGGTTCCAAAGAACCATGCTTCAATTATCTGAAGTTTATGATTTTTTAAGATCTGGAAAAAGCCAATTAAATTTAAGCAAAAAAAAACTAGATGAACATTTAAAAAATCTTGAAATTGGAAATATTAATTATGGTGTTTCTGGTGAAGAATTTGTTGAATTTACAACAGCATTGAATATTAGAGCCAAGATATTTGAGGATGGTTTGATTGTTCTTAACAACGAAAATGTGAGTGAAGATACATTATTTAATGATATTAATCGTGTTACCGATTATTATGAACAGAAACTATCTCCAGCGTTTAATTATTTATTTAGCTTAGGAGCACCAGTTCCGAAAGAACTTGCAAATATAGAAACTGTATATCCTTATTTTATCGTCTGTGAAAATGCCACAAAAGAAGAAATTAGTAATCTATTATCGAAAACGGAAAGACAAAAATATTTTGAATTTGAAAATACAAAATATGATGTTATTCGAGGAGATAAATATTATTTTATTAATAATAAAAAACAATCGGATGAAAATATTAAAAGATATATTGAAGAACAAATATTTATTAGAGAATTTAAAGGGCAATTACATAGATATTTAAATATTCATAGAATCGTTTGGGAAAAAATCGATTCTGTAAAAGAAAATACTAATGTTAAAGGTTCTGATATTGTCAAATTTACTAGTAAGTTAGAAGAATATGCCAAGACAATTAATCTTATAGATGGAAGGATCAATCAAATGGGTACTTATATTGCAACAAGAGAGAAGATTGCAAAAAGTGATCAAGAACTTTCAGAATTTTTAGCAATATCAGGTTATAGATATGAAACATTAAGAGATACATTAGATTATATCAAATATTTATGGACTATGACGAAAAACTATGTAAGTGCCGCACAAAAATTATTTGATGGTTTGAAATCAGATGTTACAAGCAAGTCTGTAGAAAGTTTAACGATTGTCACATCAATGAGTGCTGGTGCAGCAATTATTGGATTGCTTACAGAAACAGCTCCAGAGTTTACAATCTTTGGAGTAGTATATTTCTTTATTTTAGCATTAATTGGATGGGGTTCAACCAAAATACTGAATACTATTGCCAACAAGAGAAAATATGAAATTGCCGATATAGAATACGAAAAAGATATTAAATAGCAAGAAAGAAAATGAAAAGATATTTTGATACAGTAAGAACCCTAACAAAAATAGCTGACGATAAATTTAGTGTAGTAATTCAAATGTTTGTAAGTTGCTGTTTATACAACTTGGCTAGTTTGCTTCCCCCAATTGCAACCTCAGGAATTATAGCTGTAATTACGAATAATAATTTTAATGGTATTTGGTATTATGTTTTATTATATATGCTATTTTATGTTATCTATTTTAGTATGTTAAATTGGAATTATCATACCTATACCACATTAGCAAATTATTATCATTTGGAAGTACAAAAGAAATTATTTGATCACGTATCGAATAATGATTCTATTTTTAATAAAATATCAAAAGGTAAAATAGTAGATACAACAAGTGATGATATAAGATATTTAGTAGATGTAATGAATGCAGCTTCAGAGGCTTTAATGAGATTTATCCAACTTGTAGTAATTTTCATAATATTTAGTTCTTATAATATTATTATTGCTTTAATTGCTCTAGGCATTAATATAACATACTTAGTTTTGATGAATAACAATTCAAAAAAAGTTTCCAAATATTATGAAGGAACTAGGAAGTATGAAGATAAAGTAATAGATACTTTAAATCAAATGTTGGTTAATTTAAAACAAGTTAAATCTTTAAACATGATGCCCAATCTTGATAAAAAATTGGATAAAACCAGAGGTAAATGGACAGAAGAATATAAAGGCAAAAGAAAGGCAATGACAGATAGGTACTGTAGAATGCCCTATATTGTTTATATAGGTAAAATATTACTATATATATTTCTTGCCTACCTAGTTACAACGGGAAGAATGACTATTGATAAACTAGTATTATTGATTAGCTACTTTGAATTAACGATTACTTGTGCTGATAAAATGCTTACTTATTTATTAGATTTAAGCAATTATGGAATTAGAGTAAATAGAATTAAGAATATATTAGATTATACATCAGAAAGTAATATTGACTTTGGAGATATAACAAATGATTATATTAATGGATTGATAGAATTTAATAAAGTGAATTATGAGATAAAAAATCACTTAATATTAAATAATGTTTCTTTTAAAGTTTATCCAAATGAAATAAATGCAATCGTAGGACATAGTGGTTCAGGAAAAACAACCATAGTTAATTTATTATATAGACTAGATCGAATAAAATCTGGTAGTATATCAATAGATAATGAAAGCATATATAATTATGCTAAAAAAACATATGCTTCTAATGTTTCTGGTATATTTCAAAAACCTTTTATCTTTGAAATGAGTATTAGAGATAATTTATCTTTAGTGGATAGCAATCACAATAATCAAATAGAGGCTTGTAAACGTGTTGGAATTCATGATTATATTATGGGACTACCAAAAGGATACAACACAATAATAAAAGAAGAAGAGAGATTATTATCAGATGGTCAAAAACAATTACTTACCATTGCTAGAGCTATTTTAACCAAATCAGAAATACTCATATTTGATGAAGTAACGAGTAGTATTGATCCAAATGCTACAACCCAAATAGGAGAAATTTTAATGGATTTAAAGCAAGATCACACAATTTTAATGATTACACATAAACCAGAAATGATGGCTTTAGCCGATCATATAGTGGTATTGGATCAGGGCAAGGTAGTATCAAAAGGAACAAATGATGAAGTTTATAAGAAAAGTGCACTATATAGAGAATTAAGAAATGCCACATTTGCCAGCGTTAGTGATATTGAAAATGAAATAATTTAATAAAGGAAAATATCATTTAAATTAGAACTTTGCAAATAAATTATGAGATTATTTATGCAAAATCAAATGTAAAAAGCATAATAAAACAAAATTTATGTTGTAAGAAAAAACATAAATAATAGTGAGGTAAAGAAAAAGCTACTTGAATATAATAATAGTAGACTTTTTCTTTTACTAAAAAAATGAAAAAAAAGTTAAAAAACACTTGCATATTTAATAAATATGATGCTATAATTAGATACGTGTGACTGCTTAGATGTGCGAGGTTGTCGATACACCAGGTTAAGTTGTTAACTAGTTATCGGGTTATTTGCACGGAGCAAGTCTATACTAGATATAGGCGAAGGGAGGATTTAAATTGTCAACAGAAAAGATTCGCATTAGAATTAAAGCATATGATCACAGAATCCTTGATAATGCAGCAAAAAAAATTGTAGAAACAGTAAGAAGAACGGGAGGAGCAATTTCAGGCCCAGTACCACTTCCAACAGAAATTGAAAAATTCACAATTTTAAGAGCTGTACATAAGGACAAAGATTCACGTGAACAATTTGAAATGCGTACACACAAAAGACTAATTGATATCAAAAATCCTAGCAAGGAGACCATTGAAGCATTAGCGCATTTGGATTTACCAAGCGGAGTTGATATTGAAATTAAAACAAAATAATATAGGAGGAAATAAGAATGAAAGGAATCTTAGGTAAAAAAATCGGAATGACTCAAGTATTTACAAAAAATGGTAAATTAATTCCGGTCACTGTAATTGAAGTAGAACCAAATGTGGTAACACAAATTAAAACAGTGGAAAAAGATGGTTATGAAGCAATTCAACTAGCAACAGAAACAATCAAAGAAAAATCAAGCAACAAACCAAAGATGGGTCATACAAACAAAGCTAATACAACACCTAAGCGCTTCTTAAGAGAAATTAGAGGAGTAAACATCAGTGATTATACATTAGGTCAAACCATTGGAGTAGATATTTTTACTGCTGGTGAGATGGTAGATGTAACAGGAATCAGTAAAGGAAAAGGATTCCAAGGTGTTATTAAACGTCATAATCAATCTACTGGACCAATGGGTCACGGTTCACAATACCATAGAGGTGTTGGATCACTAGGTACCATGTTACCAATGCACGTATTAAAAGGTAAGAAGATGCCTGGACAAATGGGTAATGTTCAAAGAACAGTTCAAAATCTTGAAATTATTGCAGTAGACACAGAAAACAGTGTTATTTTAGTAAAAGGAAATGTCCCAGGAGCAAAGAAATCATTAGTTATGATTCGTACTGCTGTAAAAAATAAAGATGTGAAAAAAGATGCTGCTGAATTAATTACTTATATTGAAGAAGTAGTAGAAGAAGCACCACAAGTCACAGAAGTAGAAGAACAAACAGAAGCAGAAAATGAAGTTGAACCTGAAGTAGTAGAAAATACGACCGAAGAATCAACAGAGGAATAAAACATCACACAAAAATAAACAAAATCAAAAATAAGTGATGGAAGGAGGAATCGTAAATGAAAAAAGTAGAACTTTTCAATTTGCAAGGTGAAAAAGTAAAGGACATGAACTTAAATGAAGAAATATTTGGAATTAC
>CANQFX010000017.1 GCA_947600015.1 uncultured Bacilli bacterium | reverse complement strand
ACAAGAGGTGCTTCTGTTTTAATTAAAGGCATTGCTTGACGTTGCATGTTAGCACCCATTAAGGCACGAGTAGCATCATCATGCTCCAAAAATGGAATACAACTAGTAGTAACAGATACAACTTGTTGTGGACTAACATCAATATAGTCTACTTGCTCTGGTTTTGCTAAAATATTTTCACCGCGGAATCTGGCATTAACCAATTCTTGTGTAATAGTATTATCTTCACTTGTTTCTACTGTAGATTGAGAAATAATATAGTCTAATTCCTCATCTGCAGTCAAATAACGTACTTCATCTGTAATTTTGCAATGATCTACCTTACGGTATGGAGTCATAATAAATCCATACTCATCAATCTTAGCATAGCTTGCTAATGAAGTAATTAACCCAATATTAGGTCCTTCAGGAGATTCAATAGGACAAATACGTCCATAGTGAGAAGAGTTAACATCACGCACTTCTACACCAGCACGGTCTCTAGATAATCCTCCAGGTCCTAAAGCAGATAAACGACGCTTATTGGTAAGTTCAGCAATCGGATTGGTTTGATCCATAAATTGAGATAATTGTGAACTTCCAAAGAATTCTTTCATTGCAGCAGTTACTGGCCTAATATTAATTAATGTTTTTGGCGTTACTTCTTCCATCTCTTGTGTAGTCATTCTTTCACGTATTACTCTTTCCATTCTAGAAACACCAATTCTAAATTGATTTTGTAATAATTCTCCAACTTGACGAATGCGACGATTTCCTAAATGATCGATTTCATCAAAGTTTCCAACACCGTGTAATAAATTTAAATAATAAGAAACAGAAGCATATACATCAGAAATAGTAAGTCTTTTTACCTCTATACTTTGGTCATTACCAACAACAATTAACTTTTTCTTTTTATCAAGAGGATCAACAATTTTAACTATTTGAACTTTATTATATTGATCTAACTCTTCATTAATAGCAACTTCTTGTACTCCATAGCCTTTCGCTAAAACATCTTTTATTTCCTCTAAATTTGCCTTCGTTATCTTCGTTCCTTTTTCAAATAAAACTTTATTACCGTCTTTAATATCTTCTGCTAATGTCTGATCAAGTAAACGATCTACTACATTTAATTTACGATTAAACTTATAACGTCCTACACGTGCTAAATCATAGCGAAATTCATCAAAGAAACGAGTAATAATTTGGTTTTTAGAAGAGTCTAATGTTGCTGGTTCCCCAGGTCTTAATTTTTCATAAATTTCAATAAGAGCTTCATCTGTATTTTTCGTAGAATCTTTTGCAATGGTATTTTTAAGATATTCATCTTCTCCAAACATTTTTAAAATGTCATCATCACTAGAAAGTCCAAACGCACGAAGTAATGTTGTTAAAGTGACCTTTCTAGTACGATCAATACGTACATATAAAACATCACGTGCATCCACTTCAAATTCTAACCAAGTACCACGCGTTGGTATAATTTGAGAAGTAATTAATTCCCTTCCATTTTTATCGATTTCACGATTAAAATAAACGCTAGGAGAACGCACAAGTTGCGATACAATAACACGCTCTGCACCATTAATAACAAAGGTTCCACTCTCTGTCATAATTGGCATATCACCCATGAAGATCTCTTGCTCTTTTACTTCTCCAGTTTCGCGATTATAAAGACGAACTTCTACTCGTAAAGGTGCAGAATACGTTGTTTCACGATCTTTACTTTCCTTAATAGAATAACGAGGTTCATCAAAATGATAATCACCAAACTCAAGCGATAAAGTTCCAGAGAAATTTTCTACTGGAAATAAATCTTCAAATACCTCTTTGATACCATGATCAATAAAATTTTGATACGATTTTTTTTGAATTTCTAATAAATCTTTTAATTCATAAGTATTTCTAATTTTAGAAAAGTTTCTTCTCTTTCGATAATCACCACATTTTACAATTTTAAATGCCACTAATATTCACCCCACACATAATCATTTTTCAAGAAATACATTTATCAAAAATATATTGCAATTTATATTATTAACACAACAAAAACAAGTTGTCAATTATAAACTACACTTCACGATAAAATATCCCTTTTTCTTTTCTAATACCTCTACAGTATATATTTTTTTTAAGTCGACAATTAGCGATTTAGCACCCTGTTCTTTTCGAATTACAAAGAACAATTTTCCATCATTTTCTAAATAATTTTTCGCATTCATCACTATATCATAAACGACTTTTTTACCAGCCCGAATTGGTGGATTGGTAATAATAGCAGAATATTTTGATATGATTTTTTCATACACATTACTTGCAAACACATGAATATGATTTACATGATTTTCCTTTATATTCAATTCTGTCAAATGAAGTGCGCGCAAATTCACATCAACCATATCTACCTGTGCTGAAGTAAGTTTTTGAAGCACAATACCAAAAACTCCGTAACCACATCCCATATCAAGAATTTTGCCTCCAACTTCTTCTAGCGGGATTGTTTCTAAAAGAAGTCTACTGCCAAAATCCAAACCGTCCTTTGAAAATACACCATTATCGGTAAAAAATATAAATTTGTGCCCTCGCACAAAACATTCTCTGCGTTGCATATTACTAGGCAACTTCTCATTGGTAAAATATTGCCCCATTTTAATCTCCTTCAACGTGAAAAAAAGAAGGAGAAAACTGAATAATTGATTTAGTTTTCTCCCTTTCGAAACATATACTACACTAAAATGTAAAAAATGTCAAACATTTTTTTATTTTTTTAAAAAAGAAGTTAATTACTTAACTTCTACTGTAGCTCCAGCTTCTTCAAGCTTAGCTTTGATTTCATCAGCTTCAGCAGTTGAAATATTTTCTTTAACAACACCATTATTATCAACAATGTCTTTAGATTCTTTTAATCCCAATCCAGTAATTTCTTTAACGACTTTAATAACAGCAACTTTAGCAGCACCTGCATCAGCAATAGATACTGATACAGTACTTGGTGCAGCATCACTAGCAGCACCTGCCACTGGAGCAGCAACTGCAACAGCAGATGGGTCTACTCCAAATTCCTCCTTCATTGCATCTACTAATTCTTTAATTTCTAATAAAGTCATTTCTTTTAAACTACTGATAAAATCTTCTTTGGTTAATTTAGCCATTTTATTTTCCTCCTTTAATTTTTTTAATTTTCTTCTTTTTGCTTACTATATAAGTCTAAGCAAATAGATAAGTCTCTTGCAATACCAATCATACCACCAGCAAGCATGGTAAGTAGTCCTTCGCGAGATGGAATTGTTGCATACTCTGCAAGTTTTGCTTGATCTGCTTTTTCTCCATCTACAATCCCTACTTTTAAAATTAATGCTGGGTGATCTTTTGCAAAATCAGACAATATCTTAATTGGCGCAACTTGATCTTCACCATATGCAAAGGCACTAGGGCCATTTAATGATTCTTTAAGATCAATTCCTAAGTCATCAAAAGCACGAGACATCAATGTATTTTTATATACTTTGTAGTCTGCATTAGCTTCTTTTAACTTGCGACGCAATTCCTTTGCTTCACTATCCGTAATTCCACGATAGTCAAACAATACAATCGTATTTGCCTTTTGAACTCGATCTTTAATTTCATCGATAACTAGTTGCTTTTGTTTTAAGATTGCTTCACTTGCCATAAAACACCTCCTTATTTTATTTAGGGATGCCATAAAAAAGTTCCTTAACCTAGACAGCCAAAGAACTTTTTATCTACTACATTCAGTCCTCGGTAGGATTTAATTTTATACCTACTGTCTATGGCACCAATAAATTGTCTTTATTATATACTAATTTTTTTTATTTGTCAAAATTATTTTCAACTTTAATTCCAGGACCCATGGTAGAAGAAATTGATATATTCTTTACATAGTCCCCTTTTACTGTTGCAGGCTTAATTCTTAAAATTTGTGCAACAAACGCATCTAAATTAGCAAGTAGGTCTTCCTCAGAAAAAGATACTTTTCCAATAACTCCATGGATATTTCCAAAACTATCTGTCCTGTACTCTACACGACCTGCTTTTACTTCAGAAACGGCTTTACTAACATCCATTGTAACAGTTCCTGTTTTAGGGTTTGGCATCAAACCTTTTGGTCCTAATACCCTACCTAATTTTCCAAGTAAAGGCATCATATCAGGAGTTGCAATCATAGTATCAAAATCGAACCAATTTTCTTTTTCAATTTTTTCTAGCATATCGACATCGCCAACATAGTCAGCACCTGCTTCTTTTGCCTGCGTTGCCTTTTCTCCTTTAGCAATAACCAATACTCTATTTGTCTTACCAGTTCCTTTAGGAAGTACAATTGCACCTCGTAATTGTTGATCTGCTTTTTTCGTATCAAGATTTAATCGCATTGCAATCTCAACAGAACCATCAAATGAACTAGTAGAAGTCATTTTAACTAATTTAACTGCTTCTTCTTTTGAATATACTTTATTTTTTTCTATTTTAGATATCGCTTCAGTATATTTTTTACTTCTTTTTTTCATTTTCTTTCCTCCTTATGTGGTAAAAGCGGATTTTTCCTTCCACATAGGTAAAACCTATATGATTAAATAATTCTTATTATTCTCCTTCAATTGCAATGCCCATATTTTTTGCAGTACCAGCAACAATTTTCATTGCTTCTTCTACTGTATATGCATTCAAATCAGGTAATTTAATTTCTGCAATTTCTTTAAGTTGCTCTTTCGTAAGTGTTGCAACAATTTCATTTGATCCTTTAACAGACCCTTTATTAATTTTTGCATACTTCTTAAGTAAGAAACTTGTTGGTGGAGTCTTAATTACAAAATCGAAACTTCTATCTTCATAAATGGAAATTTCTACTGGTAAAATATCTCCCATCTTATCTCTTGTTGCATCATTATATTTTGTACAGAAATCTTGTAAATTAATTCCGGCAGGTCCTAAAACGGTTCCAACTGGTGGAGCTGGCGTTGCTTTTCCTGCAGGAATTTGTAATTTAATTTTTTTCACTGCATCCTTTGCCACGAAAAACACATCCTTTCTTTTTTAGTTTTCGCGAGTGGTCCAAATAGCTTGATTACCGCTTTTATTAAATGCAAACCATGCTTCCCACTAAATCTATATTAATTAAAATATAGCCATTAAATAATAACATACTTCCTCATCTTTTGCAAGTATTAGGAAGCTTTTTCTATTTGACTTAATTCTACTTCTACCGAAGTTTCTTGTCCAAATAAGTCAACAATTAGCATTACCTTTTGACTTGGTAAATCAACAGACTCAACTTTTCCAAACATTCCACTAAATGGACCAGCAATAATCTTGACAGAAACGCCTTCTTTCAATTCTGTATCAACATCCATACGACTGATTCCCATATTACCAAGAATTTTATCTACTTCATAAGGTTGTAATGGAGTAGGCTTTGCTCCTTTTCCACTAGAACCAATAAAGCCCGTTACTCCTGGAGTATTACGAACTACATACCAAGCCTCATCTGTCATAACCATCTCAACTAAAATATAACCAGGAAACATCTTCTTAATTTTTTCTTTTGTCACTCCATCTTTTACTTCTACTACTTTTTCTTCAGGAATCACAACTCGAAAAATATAATCTTGCATATCCATAGATTCTGCTCTCATTTCCAGTTTTTCTTTTACTTTATTTTCATGACCAGAATAAGTATTTACTACATACCATTGTTTTTCCATAAATTTACTCCTCTACTTAAAATAATGATTGAATTAATGCAAAAATAACATCAATTAGATAAAAGAACAAAGCGCAAAAGATAACAAATGATATCGTCGCAACAGAATATTTTAACATATCATTCTTACTAGGCCAATGAATCTTTCCTGCTTCTGTTTTTACCCCATGACAGAAAATACGAAAACGAACCCATAAACTCTTTTTTTCCTTTTTTTGTTTTGGTTTTTCAGTCTTTTTTTTCTGTGACGTTGGTGTTGCTTTTTGAACTGTTCCTTTTTTATTGTTTTTCTTTTTTTCTTCTGAAGATACATCTATATCTTCAATATTATATTTGTCTACTTTTGGTTTTTTTCTTACCTCAGCCATATTCTCACCTATTCCCTATTTTCTCAAAATAAAAACACTTCTAAGTGCTTACACCTATAAAATAGCACAAGCAAAGAGAAATGTCAAATATATTTTAAATTAAATTTTATCCCAGTTTTACTACCCACATAATAATTAAAGCAACAATTCCTAAAACCAATAACATCGTAGGGAAAATCAAAAAACTAATAAATGCAGCATCCGTTATAGAATTTAACTGCTTGTAAATTTTATCATTGATTTTATCATTAACAGCACTAGGATCTAACGTACTAAGACCATTACTTTTTACCAATTGTCTTCCCTTACCTTCACCACCGGAAACTTCTTGATCTAATTTTTCTAAATCTCGTTTCCTCTTCTCTAAATCCCATTCACATAAATAAATCGTGGCACCTCTTTCAATCACTCCGCGATAATAAGGAACATCATCTGCTGGCAAGCTTTTTGCAAATTCTTCAAAATTACTCTTTAAAAATTCCTTTTTCAAATAAGGAAGAGAATGCGTATAAAGTCCTATTTGTAAACAAGAGGAGTTAAAAATATCTTCTTGTTTTAGTTCTTTACGATACGTATAATCTTTTGGCATTTCTAATAAAGTTTTAAATCGAATTTGATTAACAGAATAATTGAGAATTTCTATTTCTCGTGGATCAAAGGATTTAATACAATAACCACGATCGTGAACATATTTCATTGCTCGATCCATATTAAGAAAAACATCACGAAGATTCTCATCGCTTGCAGAAGCATAAGACACCCATTCTAACAAATTAATAGCATCCGCTTTCGTAATTTTCTCTTTAAAAGAAGAATTTTGCGTTTTCATATTCCTCACCTATTATAATTTTAAATCAAAGCAACAAAAAAAGACAGTACTTAAATAAAATTTTTCTGTCTTTCTTGTAAAATCTTCCTAATTTTACATAATCTACCATCAATCGTACTAATGGGAATATCTAATAATAAACTAATTTCTTTATAACTAAAACCATTATAACGAAGTTCAAAAATATTACTATACTTAAAATCAAACAAATTCTTATAGTAGACAAAAAGTTTTTCATTTTCCATCATAAATAATACATCTTCTGGTAAATAGTCACCATCCGGGACAAATTCTAAGGCTTCTTCCCTTAAACTTTGACTGAGTAATTGATGTTTATTACTATTTAAGTTTCTGCAATAAGTAATCAAGTGCCTTTCAATACATAAAGAAGCATAGGTATAAAATAAAACATTACAATTTTCTTGATAATAATCAATGGCGCGATTTAAAGCAATCATCCCTTCTTGCACTAAATCATCTAACTCTGCTCCGTTTTTTTTCGCAAAATCACAATATTTTGCCGCTATCTTTTGAATTAGGGGTTGATATTTATGAAACATCAAATCCTTTGCTTCTTCCCCATTCTCACGAATCATATAAATTACTTCATAATCATTTACTTTCTTATATTCCATAATCCCTACTTTCTATTCCGAACTACTTCATATATCATAATTCCTGCTGCCACAGAAGCATTTAAACTATTTGTTTTTCCATACATAGGAATTTTAGCAACAAAGTCACAGGAATTACGAATAATAGGAGAAATTCCCTTTCCTTCATTACCAATCACAAGACCAATTTTCGAAGTATAATCAATATTTCGATAGTCAATACTATCCTCTAATGCTGTCCCAACAATCCAGAATCCTTCTTTTTTTAGTTTTTCTATCGTCTGTGCCAAATTAACAACACGAACAATAGGAATCTGTTCGGCTGTTCCTACACTAGTTTTCATCACTGTTGCATTAATTGATACTTGTCTATCCTTAGGTAAAATTATCGCATCCACTCCTGCCGCTTCACAAGTACGAATAATTGCTCCTAAATTATGAGGATCTTCAATGTGATCTAAAACAACAACAAAATTAAGATTTCTTTCTAATATATCTCCTAAATTAGCATAATGGTAATCCGGAATAGATAGTATTATACCTTGGTGTACTCCATCTGCCAAATGGTCAATTTCTCGTTTTGACCGATATTCCACCCTGAAATTTCTTTTTTCAATAAGGGAAATAATTTCATTATCATTAAAATTATCTTGTAAAATAATTTTCTCTATTTTTTTATCATTTTTTAAATATTCTCTCGCTACGTTCCTACCATATACTAACATAACTATCCCTCCAAAATAAAAGTCATAATTTCATCAATGCGCATTTTTTTGTTTCCCATTTCCAAATAACCAATTAAACGCTCTAATCCCGTAGCATATTTATATGTAATAATATCACAACTCTTTGGATGAGAAGTAGTTTTATAATTTCTTGCGCGTTTTACAATGGTTAATTCTTCCTCACTCAAAAAATTAGTATCAATCATCTTCTTTAAAAACATGGCTTGATTTGTCGCACTAACATAATGAACTGCTTCTTTTTGCAAATCATTAACATTAGAAATTCCTCTCTTAATTAAAATTTTTCTCACATAATTTTCATAAATAGTATCTCCTAAGTAAGCAAGGACTAATACATTCATTTCTTTGGTTTGCATTCTTTTCACCCTTTTCATTATAACATAAAAAAGAAGAAACGATCTTCTTCTCTTTCTTAATTATTTTTAAATTCCAATCAAATCTAAATTCCTTCCCTTTTTCTTAATATTCTTTTATCTGCTTACTAACACTATATTATTGTGTTACCTGTAATACCCCCGGATTAAAAACATATTACCATATTTTCTATTATTCTATTATATAAGGATAACAAACCTCTCAAGAATTAAACCCTCAATTAAAACCGATAGAATCTATCAACTTTAACTTATAAATCAACTAAAATTATTATAATACTTCATAGGTTGTTCCTTCTCTAGTATCAACTAATTTTATTCCCTGTTCTAACAAGTCATTCCGAATTTGATCTGCCGTAGCAAAATCTTTATTTTTCTTGGCCTCAATTCTTTCTTGTATTTTTTGTAAGACCATTTCTTTGACTTGAGAAGTAAGTTCTTTTTCCACAGGAATTGTTAAATCTAAAGACAAAACTTGATCAAATTCTTTTATTAAAACAAATTTAGTCGTTTCATTAATATCTGTTGCTTTTAAAACATCATAAACAACTGTTAACATAAGTGAAGTATTAATATCATTGGAAAAAGCCTCTTTAAATTCTTCAATATATCTATCCATTTTTTCTGTTTCTACAGCAAACGTCTGATTCAACCCTAATATCTTATTTCTCAATTTTGTCAATGCTGTTTTTGCAGTGTCTAATGACTCATAAGAAAATACTAATGGATTGCGGTAATGACTATTTAAACAAAAGTAGCGATAATCAAGTGGATGATAACCTTTTTCTTGTAATAAAGATATCGTTAAGAATTCCCCTTTGGATTTACTCATTTTACCACTCTTATCATTTAAATGTGCACCGTGACACCAATATTTACACCATTTATGCCCTAAATAAGCTTCACTCTGCGCAATTTCATTCGTATGATGAGGGAAAATATTATCTACTCCTCCACAATGAATATCTAAATACTCTCCTAAAGTCAAATAAGAAATACCAGAACATTCAATATGCCATCCAGGATATCCGATTCCCCAAGGAGAATCCCATTTCATTTGTTGATTCTCAAACTTAGAAAGCGTAAACCATAAAACAAAATCAGCAGGATTCCGTTTAGACTTATCTTCTTCTACGGTATCCCTAACACCAACAAATAATTCCTCTGGGTTTTTACCAGAAAGTCGATAATAATCTTTTGCTTTACTGATATCAAAATAAACATTCCCATTTGAAATATAAGCGTAATTCTCCTGAAGCATTTTTTCAATCATTTTAATATAAATATCAATATGATCACTAGCTTTTTCAATAATTTCTGGTTTCTTGATATTTAATGCCTTGATATCCTTAAAAAATGCATTTGTGTAAAATTCAGCAATTTCATAAACTGTTTTGCCTTCCCTTTTCGCACCCTTTAGCATCTTATCTTCACCAGTATCACTATCACTCGTTAAATGTCCAACATCAGTAATATTCATAGCACGTTTAACATCATATCCTAAATAATTTAAACCTTTTTCCAATATATCTTCAAATATATAAGAACGCAAATTCCCAATATGAGCATAATGATATACGGTAGGTCCACAAGTGTACATCTTCACTTTTTTATCTTCATATGGAATAAATTCCTCAATTTTTTTTGTTAAAGTATTATATAGTTTCATTTTGCTTCACCTACTGTTAGTATATCATATTAACAATAAAAGAAAAAGAGACTAACTAGAGATAGAAAGTAACTCTTTAATTTTTTTGTCAATTACTTTATCAATTTTTCTAGCACCGAAATCTTGATAAGCACAATCCTTTTTAATTTGATTTATAACAGAAGAAGACATCAGATTCTCTAACGGATAATTTTGTTGCATTAGACTTAAACGTTTACGAATAATTTTCTCAATATTCTTCTCTGTCATATCATGAAACATAATAATTCCATCCATTCGATTTACTAACTCCACTCCTAAGAATTTTTTTATCTGCTCCATCCATACACTTTTTTCTTTTTTAGAAAAACCAATACTATTTTTATCACATCCTAAATTAGATGTCATAAAGATTGTAACATGTTGAAAATCAATTACTTCTCCAATCGCTGAAGTCATTACACCGTCATCTAATACCTGTAAAAAAAGTTTTAGAATACTAGGATGAGCTTTTTCTATTTCATCAAGTAGTATAACAGAATATGGATTTCTTTTCACTTGATCTAATATACTTTTATGATCCTGATACCCAACATATCCAGGAGGAGAACCCAAAATTTTACTAATCATATGAGCCTCTTTATACTCACTCATATCAATTTTTATAAATGCTTCCTTTGAATACAAAAGTTTTGCATATTCTTTTACTAATAATGTTTTCCCAATGCCACTTTTCCCAACAAATAAAAGAGAAACTGGATTTTTTCTCAAACTAATACGAGAAGTTCCAATGGAGGTCATCATCTCCTTTACGGCATCTTCTTGTCCAATAACTACATCATTTAAATGTTTCATAATACTTTTTTCATCTAAACGCACAATTTTAGAAACAGGAATTTTAGTTTTAGAATAAATCACATCATATAAAATATCTAATGTTAATTCTTTTTTTTGTTGCTTTTTATTCAAACGAGCCATCATTTTATTAAATTTATTTTCTAAAAATTCTTGTTGTTCCTTTAAAGAAGATGCTTTTTTATAATCATGATTAATTACTGCTTCATTCTTATTTTTCTTTATTTCATTAATTTGCATCATACACTCTTTTATTTTTTTGTCTTCTTGATTATCTACTACAGCAGTTTTAGAACACGCCTCATCTAAAAGATCAATTGCTTTATCTGGTTGCCTTCCAGAACTAATGTATCGATCAGATAAAGAAACAATCTGGGAAATAATTTCATCTCTAATGAAAACTCCATGATAATTTTCATAAATATCTCTTAAATGAAACAAAATATCTTCTACTTCCTTTAATGTAGCCTCTTCTACATAAATCTTTTGGAAACGACGATCCAAAGCTTTATCTCCCTCTAAATATTTACTATATTCTTCTTTTGTTGTTGCCCCAATCAAACGAAGTTTACCTCGTGCTAAATATGGCTTTAATATATTAGAAGCATCAATGGCTCCTTCCGCACCACCGGCACCAACTAAAGTATGAATTTCATCAATAAATAAAATAATGTCATTCTGCTCTTCCAATTCTTCAATAATACGATTAATTCGTTCCTCAAATTCCCCACGGTATTTCGTTCCCGCAACCAACGAAGCCATAGAAACACTAAGAATTCGTTTGTTTGCTAACTTTTTAGGTACACTTCCAACAACAATTCTTCTAGACAATTCCTCCACAATAGCAGTTTTACCTACTCCAGCATCTCCAATTAATAAGGGATTATTTTTGGTTCTACGCAATAAAATTTCTATTAATCTTGAAACCTCTTGATCTCTTCCAATAACAGGATCAAAACCTTCATTTTTATATAATTCATTAAAATCAACTGCATATTCTTCAATTAATAATTTTTTTCCTTTTTTTGAGGAATGGTAAGTAAATTTATTAGAAAACTTTTCATAAAGAAAATCAATATCAATATTCATTCCAAGCAAAATACGATTGGCCACTCCATCGCCTTCCTCCAATAAAGCAATAAAAATCTTTTCCACAGTAATAATATCATTTTCATCTTTACTATCTAACATAGCATTTTCTATAATTCGCTTTAAAAGTGGAGTATATAAATACCACTCATTTGCCGTTTTACCTAATCCAATCACTCGTATAATTTCTGCCCTATATTTTTCATAAGTAATTTGATACTCCGCTAACAATTTTGTGATTGGTAAATTATATTGATGTAAAATAGCAAGTAATAAATGCTCACTACCAACATATGGGTGTCGCAATTCCTTCATTTCTTTTTTAGACATTAACAATACCTTTTGTGCTTCTTCTGAAAACTTTGAAAACATAGAATCATCTCCTATAATAATTCTATGGTTATTTTATGCTTGATGGCAATAAATTATGTTCCAAAAAAAACAACAATTATTGCAAAAAAAAGAGGCAGATTTTTGCCTCTTTGATTACCCTTAAATCAATACAAGAATTGTAAAGATAATTAAGAATACAACTAGTAATTCTAAAAGTAATTTCCAAATAGCTTTAAACCATTGTTTATATGGTATTTCTAAGTAAGATAATACAATCATTAAAATTAAACTAGTAGGTGCAATTAACATAGTCAAACCATACATAGCTTGGAAAATAACACCAATGATAGAATAATTTGCTGTTTTTGTAACAACACTAGCCAAATATGGTAATGCGCTTTGGAATACATAAGAAGGATCAGAATTAAACAAACTTGCTAATAAAGCTACAAGTGAAGATGTAAAAATATTAAATCCTTTTGTAAGTCCTAAAATAGCCTTGTAAATTACTAATTGGAATGGATGGTAAGTAACAATTACCAAACATGTATAAATTAAAATAACGATAAATGCAGGTGTTAATGCTTTCTTAACTCCGTTAGCAAATCCATCAAATACATCATTAAGTTTTACTTTATAAATTAGTGCTAATAATAATGTAACAATTGCTAAAACAGTAATCATATCTGTAATAGACCAAGAACCGAATGCATTGACAGTTCCTAACAATTTCCCAAATAGTGGGAATCCAAAGATTTCAACTCCTGTTACATTAGATGTTGCTGTTTCAAAAGCATTAATTTTAAATGCATTTGACCAAGGAATAAAAGCAAGAATTAGAATAACAAAGATAATACTAAATCCTACAATCATAGGCCAAACTTTATGTTTTCCAGTAACTGCTTTTGGAACATAGCATTCCTCATCTACATCTTTTACAACAATAACTTCGTCCTCTTTTACTGCTGCTTTATTATCCTTCTTACTAGATTTAGAAGATTTTTTCGTTGACTTTGCAGATGCTTTTGTATTTTTTGTTGTCTTTGAAACCTTAGCAGTTTTTGATGGTGCTGCTTTTGTTTTGGTTTCTTCTACTGCTACAACCGTATCTTTTTTCTCTTCTTTCTTTGTATTCTTACGAATACGAGATGCTTTCTTAATATACAACATTGTATTAAAGATTAATAATACCAATCCTACAACTAAAATAATAACTTTTGTAAGCATCTCTGAAGTAATATCTAGCGACAAAACAGAAATAATAAGGCTAGTATTACTATAAGCAAATGTGGTACCAGCAATACCAATCATAGTGGAACCAACTAAAGTAAGTGCTGCCACAATCTTATCATAACCCATTAATAAGATAATCGAAACTAACATTGGGAAAAAGATAATTAATCCTAATTGTAATCCACAAATAGAAGTAATAACAGCAAGTAAAATCATAATAATAGATAATACTAATTTCCCTCTTTTTGATAATGTAGTTGCAATCTTATCTAAGAAACTACGATAAGCTGGAATTTTGTGTAAAATTCCATAGAACCCACCAACAGCTAAAACAAATAATGCAATATATCCAAAGTAAGATAAAGCAGTAAGTGGATAATTGAACAAATCAAATAGTCCCATTTGAATGCGTCCTTCTTCTACATACTCACTAGAAAATGAAGCAGCTGGCAAAATCCAAGTAAGTAATAAAAGTACTAAAATAGTAATAAGAACGACTTTTACTGTATTATGTTTCTTCATAATTAACCTCCCACTATAATTATACTACATACTCCCCATTTTACAAGCATTTAAATTTGTTTTTTATGAATTTTTCGTTATTTTTTAATAAAGCAACATAAAAAAGAGAGAACTTTCTTTTCTCTCTTAATCCCTTATTTTTCTAATGGTTTCATCAAAGGGAACATAACAACATCCTTAATATTATCAGAGTTAGTAAGCAATTGAATCACCCGATCAATTCCCATTCCCCAACCACTAATTGGTGGCATACCACATTCCATGGCAGAAATATAGTCATAATCCATAGGCATTGCTTCTTCATCCCCTTGTGCTTTCAATTTTGCCTGCTCTAATAACCTATTCTCTTGTTCTTGAGGATCCACAAGTTCAGAATATGCATTTATAATTTCTGCTCCATTAATAATTAATTGAAAGCGATCTGTAATCTCTTTATTATCATCATTAGCACGAGCTAACGGACTTAAACTAATAGGATGTTCGGTTAAGAAAACAGGATTAATAATTTTTGCTCTTGCAATTTTTTTATATAATTGATCTACTAAATTACCATATCCTAAATTTTCAAGAGGAACCTCACTATCAATATCTAATCGATCTTCTTTAATTTTTTCTAATAATTTTTCCTTTGTATCATAAACTGCAATATCAATATCACTATAACGTAAAATTAAATCTCTAAAACTAACAACTTCCCATTCTCCACTCAAATCAACTTCTTTATCTCCTACCATAATGGTTAATGTTCCAAATAATTTTAAAATAATGGATTGTAGCATTTCTCTTAAAAATTTCATGTTATCTTTATAATTATAGTAAGCCGCATACCCTTCAATCATAGTAAAATCTTGCAAATGTGTAGCATCAATTCCTTCATTTCGAAAACAACGAGCAATTTCGAATACTTTAGTAAATCCACCAACAATTGCTCTTTTTAAATAAGTTTCAGGAGCAATTCTTAAGTATAAATCAATATCTAAAGCATTATGATGTGTAGTAAATGGTTTTGCTGTTGCTCCACTTGCTTTACTATTTAGAATAGGTGTTTCAATTTCTACATAGCCTTGTTCATCTAAATAATTCCTAATTTCTCTAATAAATCTACTTCTCAACAAAAATTTCTTTTTTGCTTCTTCATTAACTATTAAATCTAAATAGCGTTCACGATAAATTGTTTCGATATCTTCTACTCCATGAAATTTTTCAGGCAAAGGTTTTAATGCTTTCCCTAAAAAAGTAATTTGACTGGCACGAATAGTCTTTTCTCCCGTGTGAGTAGTAAATACCTCTCCTTCTACACCAATAAAATCTCCTAAATCATAATTTGCTTTAAATTGTTGATAAGATTCTTCTCCTACCATATCTAACTTTACAGAAACTTGAATTTTCCCATGAATATCGCTAATGGTTAAAAAACTCATTTTTCCCATTTTTCTCATCAATACAATTCTTCCTGCAACACGAACACCACAAACACCATCTTCTAATTTTGCCGCATCACAAATTTCATAATTTACTTCATATCGTTCTGGATATGGACAATCAATATTCTTTAATTTTTCCCTTCTAACAATTTCTTGTTCACTTAATTCTCGCATAATTCTGCCTCCTTTACTGCCTGTCCTTGAATTACCCTAGTATGAGTAAGTCGATCATGTAATCCTAAACCTTCTTTTGAAAACATTACCATAATGATACATACTAACATAATAATAAATTGTAATCCTTCAAAGAAAATATCACCGTAATAATAAATCTCTTTTGGAGAAAAAATCGTAAATCCAAATAAAATCATTTCTACTAAAATTGAATTGATAATAAATGAGCGAAATATCATCTGATTCATTGTCAAAGCAGAATCTGTAGTAGATATCACTTGTATTTTCATAAGTTTTTTTCCTATTGTTTGTCCATTATGATAAAATTGATAGACAACAAAATATAAAATTTCTAAAAATAAAGAAATTAGTGTTACAATCCCATTTTTTCTAGCCAATTGATAACTAATATTCATCGTTTCCGAAAAATAGGTTTTTTCATCAATTTTTTGTGACACATATTGATCTACTACTTCATTAGCATCTTGACTTAATTTTGATACCGCATCATTATCAACAAAAGGAATCGATATAATAGATACAGCAACAGAAACAAGAAAAACATCAATAATAAAGGCAATACAACGTTGAAAGAAAAAGGCTGGAACCGTTTCTAACTTTTGTTTCATGATAAGCCCTCCTTAAATTCATTTAATATTAAAATTATATCACGAATATGAGAACATTGATAGATTTTATTTTTTATTATATTAGCATCTTTTATTCCCTTTAAATACCACGCAATGTGATTACGAATTTCCAAACATGCTAATTTTTCATTTTTAATCTGCTCTAAGTATGCCAAGTGCTTTAAACACATCTCTATTTTCTCTTTTGCCGTAGGATATACTAATTCCTCTCCCTCCAAAAGAGCAACTGTATTTTTTATCAACCAAGGATTTCCTAAGACTCCTCTTCCAATCATTACCGCATCACAACCTGTTTCTTCCAACATTCGTTTTGCGTCTTCTGGTGTTTTAATATCCCCATTTCCAATAACAGGAATCGATACTTGTTCTTTTACTTTTTTTATTATTGTCCAATCAGCATTGCCACTATATCCCTGACTTCTCGTCCTAGGATGAATACAAATGGCACTTGCTCCTGCTTTTTCAATGATTTTAGCCACTTCTACAGCATTTACTGTATTTTGATCCCACCCACTTCGAATTTTTACTGTAACAGGAATAGGGACCGCTTTAACAACTGCTTTAACAATATGATAAATTTTCTTCGGATTTTTTAATAGTGCTGACCCTGCTTGAGAACGAAGTGCTATTTTAGGAACTGGACATCCCATATTAATATCAATAATATCTGGTTTCATCTTTTCATAAATATATTTCGCAGCCGCAACAAAAGAATCTTTATCACTCCCAAAAATCTGCTGTGAAATAGGTCTTTCTTTTTCTGTCATATAAAGCATATCAAGAGTTTTTTGATTTTGATATGTAATGGCTTTATCACTTACCATTTCTGCATAAACTAATCCACAACCCATTTCTTTGCAGATTAAACGAAAAGCAGAATTACAAATTCCTGCCATAGGAGCCAAAACAACTTGATTTTCTATTTTCACATTACCTATATTCCACTCCATAAAATCGCCTCTCTATAAAGCAAAGATAGTATACTATAAAATTAAAATTTTTTCAAACAAAAAGAATTAACCTTAATTTAATCCTTTCTATTTCCTTTTTGCTTTTTTAATAAATCCCGAATTTCTTCCAATAAAAGAACCTCTTCACTCTTTTTTTCTTCTTCTATCTTCGGTTCCTCTTTTTTCTTAAATTTTTCAAATAATTTAATCATCATGAAGATAGAGAAAGAAATAATTAGAAAATCAATAATTGTTTGAAGAAAAACACCATAAGTAATGGATGCTTCTCCAACGTTAATCTTTAAATTATTAAAATTCAATCCTCCAAGTACAATCCCAAGTAGAGGCATCAAAACATCGTTTACTAAACTAGAAACAATTTTTCCAAAAGCACCTCCAATAATGACACCAACTGCCATATCAACTACATTTCCTCGAGAAATAAATGTTTTAAAATCAGACATTTCCTTTTTAATTGTAGTCAATTCTTTTCTGTCCTTTTTTATTTGTTTTTTCTTTTTCATATGACATCTCCTTTTAAATTATGACTTTATTATAATATGTTTTCATCTTTTGGCAAGAAAAAACGAAATATATTAGTTATTATTTCGTCTTTCAATATCATCTTTTCTTTACAAAAGTCAATCCAAGATGTTCATTTAAAGTATTATATTTCTCAGAAAGTTTTTCTTTCTCTACACTATTATAAAGTAAACATCCCGCTAAAAATGCTAATATTGCATCAGCAACAATCCGAATTAATAAAGTGGAACTTGCTGCTTGAAATAATAATCCCGCAATAATACCTGCGACAGAAAAAAATTCCCGAAGTGTCTTCTTTTTATAATCTAATAAAAATTGACGTTTATAATCAAAATATTCATGCATCCCTTCACGAGAAAATTTATGGGCAATAAAATAATCCTCTATCGCATCATCTTCTTGAATTAATTCAGTAGGAAGTACAATTCCAAATGCTTTCCATAATATATCTTTATTTTTTTCATTAGAAAAATCATCTGCTTTTACAATCGTTTTTTCGTCTTCTGTTAACATATAACCCTCCTTCAATATTAATATATCAAACAAAACTCTTTAAAACAAGAAAAAGAACTAAACATCTAGTTCTTTCAACAATTCAGCCTTACTCATTTTTGAATAATTTTTTATTCCTTTTTCTTTTGCCATTTGTCTTAATTTTGTAATAGAAAGGGATTCTAAGTTCTCTTCATTTTCTTCAGGCATTTGTTTATGCTCTACTAAATAATCAATTTGTTCTTTTGTCAATGTTTCATACTCTAATAATGTTTCTGCAATTAATTTTAATAAATCTTGATTTTTCTTAATAATTTCTGTTGCTTTTTTATGACATTCATTAATTATCTTTCTCATTTCCATATCAATTTCATTAGCAACCTCATTAGAAAAATGTTGACTCTTATTATAATCTCTTCCAAGGAATACACTTCCTGCCTGTTGTTCAAATTGAAGCGGACCCAAATCACTCATACCATATTCCGTAACCATGGCACGGGCAATCTTTGTTGCCTTTTCAAAGTCATTATGTGCACCAGTAGTAATTTCTCCAAAAGTAATTTCTTCTGCCGTTCTTCCACCAAGTAATCCTGTAATTTCTTCCAATAAGTCTGTTTTCGTAGAACATAATTTTTCCTCACTCGGAACCATCATATTATATCCACCAGCAGAACCTCTAGGAATAATAGTTACTTTTTGAACATCACTCGCATGAGCAAGTTTTAATCCAATGACTGCATGCCCTGCTTCATGATAAGCAACCAGTTTTCTATCGTTTTCGCTATATTTATGAGAAGTTTTGGCAGGACCCATTAAAACACGATCCGTAGCCTCATCTATTTCACTCATTGTAATATACTCTTTATTACGACGAACAGCAAGTAAAGCTGCTTCATTTAACAAGTTTTCTAAGTCAGCTCCACTAAATCCTGGTGTTCTTTTAGCAAGATTAGCAAGAGAAACTCC
>CANQFX010000016.1 GCA_947600015.1 uncultured Bacilli bacterium | reverse complement strand
TTGTGTTGGCATAATCTTGATTGATTATGTTTTTTTTGTTTTTTTACATAAACGCACTTTCCTTATAAATAAAAAAGCAAATAAGTTATTTATTTTCTTATTTGCTAATATTCTCTTAATCTTAATTACTATGTATCAGGGTTTTCCACAATATCTGTGGAATTTTTTAAGGGATAGGCTCTAGTTACATCCCGTATATCCTCTAGAGCCACTTCCCCAGAATAGGAAAAATATGATAAATATGATTAAAGCAATCCAGATCCATCCAGAGCCAAATCCATCATTATTTCCCTGATAGTTATAGACTGGGTATCCATAGCCATATCCATACATAACTAACCTCTCCCTTCTCTATATTATATTTTTAGAAAGAAAACTTTAATATAATAAAAACCTATTTATGAATCTCTTCTATAAAAATAGAGGGGTTTTTCCTAGGAACAAATAAATATACATCGTTTTTTGTCCTGGTTAAAGCCACATAAAATAAACGTCTTTCCTCATAATAGGGATATTTTTCAACAATTGGATTTACTAAACGTAAGATTTGATCATCTTTTATTTGGGTAGGAAATCCTAATCGTTTATTTTCTAAGTTAATAATCATTACTTGATCTGCTTCTAAACCTTTGGCTTTGTGCACTGTTAAATATCTTATTTTCAATTGTGTATTCTTTTTATATATTAATATTCCATTTTCTTTTAATTGTATGTTGCTATTTAATATGAGATTAACATCACAATTGTTTCTTCCTAATACAAAAATTTCTTGGTTTTCTAGTTTTTGTAGTTTTTCTAATATTTTTTCAAATTCTTTTTTGATATCTGTATAATATATGATTTTTATAGGATTTTCTCGATGTTTATTCGAATGAAGTTTTTTCTTTACTTGTTTTCTATTCTTCATCACAAAATGCCCTGCAATATCAATCAATTCTTGGCTATTACGATAAGTATTTTCAATTTTTTTTATTTTTGCATTAGGAAAGTACCTTTTAAAATCTAAAAAAAGAGATAAATTACAACCTGTAAATTGATAAATCGATTGAAAATCATCTCCTACTACCATGAATTTCGCATTCGTCTTTTTGATTATCTCTTGTATTAATAAAAATCTAATATAAGAAGTATCTTGATATTCATCAATGATAATAAATTTGATTTTCTGTTTCACTCCTTTTTCTTTTATATGTTTTGTTGCTTCAATGATTAAATCATCAAAATCTAATTCTTCATTTTCTTTTAAGTAATATTGATACTTTAGATAAATATTTAATACTAAAATTAAAAATATTTTTTCTCTTTTATATTTTTCATAAGATAATGTTTTTCTTATTTGTTTAAGAAAATAGAAAAAATCTTGTAGCGTAAAATTATTACATTTTAGTAAATGTAGAAAATTAGAAATGACTCGTTCTAAGTTATCTAGTTTTTCTTTTTCTACCATTATGAATTGTTGATATTCTTTTTCAATTTCTTTATGATGGGATTGTTTAAAATATTTTAGTACTATCTTCATGTGATATTTTGAAGAAAAAATTGTTTCTACAAAAAATTCATGGATGATTTCATTTAAGATATTCTCTGGAGCAATATTTCTCGTTTTCTCTTGTTTTAGTATTTCTAAAGCAAGTTTATGAAAAGTATAACTTTTCACTTTTGACAAATCTTCTTTTGTAAATTTCTCTTTTAGACTTTTAGCAGCCATATTTGTAAATGTAATACACAAAATATCTTCTTCTTGATAATTCTGTTCTTCTATTAAATACTTAATTTTACCAAGAATTGTCATGGTTTTTCCACTTCCCGCTCCTGCAATTACTAAAAGGTTTTGATGATTATCTTCTACAATTGACTGTTGATTTTTATCTAATGTATAGCCCATTACTTTCAATTACATCACCAACATATATTATAGTATGGCTTTTTTACTTGTTCTTTTTTCCTTTTTTCATTTTTGTGTTGCTTCTCTTTTTATTTTTTCTTTTTGATAGGATAAAATTAAAAAAAACAATGATTAAAAGAAAGTAATTTTTCAACTTCTTGATTTTTCATCTCTAAGGGTATGTTATAATATAAATATATGTTGGAGGTGGTACTATGCTAATTAAATCTAGTGCAATTGATCGTTTATTAAGAGAAAATCCTACCCTTGGAGAAAGGAGATTTGGCCTACCTAATATTGGGCTTCGCGCCGATGGGGAACAGTTTAATCCTACGGTACAAAGTATTGCAGATGCCATTGATTTTTATGGATATGAAGTTCGAGATGAAAATATTACTACTATTCCTGATATTGATTTAGGAGGAGGAAATCCTACTCGTTATCCTGCCTTTCCTTTGTCTATTGAGGAAATGAAAAAATCTTTGGATTCTACTACATTATATAAATATCCTTATACTGAAGGAGATGATGAGATTCGTAAAATTCTTCTCAATTATATAGAAGAGGAAGGTTTTATAAATGATACTCCTTATTCTTATGATGATATTGATGAAAAGGGATTATCCGTCCATAATCTTACCTTTTTACCTTCGACTTCCGTTGCATTTAATATGATTATTAGTGTCATTTCCAAACCAGGAGATGTGGTTTTAGTAACTGGACCAAATTATGGATTATTTACTATTCGAGCAGAACGAGCAGGAGCAGAAGTAGAGATTTTACCATTAGAAAAGGAGGATTTCTTCCTAGTCAATCCTAAAAAACTAGCAAAAAAAATTGATGATATCAATGAAAGTTTACAAAATGTATATAATCGTAGAAGGGGATATGTTCCTCGTGTTGTGGCTTTTTTAAATGCAAATCCAAATAATCCTACGGGGAAAGTAATGGGAGAAAAAGAAAGCGATTTATTAAGAGAAATTGGAGAAGTGTGTTTAAAACGTGGTGTCTTTATCATTGATGATTTAGTATATCGTGATTTAGCTTTTGATGAAAATAATATCGCAAAACCGATGGCATCCATTCCAGGGATGTTTCGTAATACAATTTCCTTATTTGGATTATCCAAAAGTTATGGATTAGCAAGTTTACGTGCTGGTTTTATTGTTGCAGATGAAATCATTATTCGTGAGATCATTAACCGTATTTTTCAAGGAATGGATTCCTCTCCTGATATTGTTGGTCATGCTTTGGCTGGGGCCTTTAATACTACGTTACGACGAAAACAAGTTTATCAAGAATATTTTTCTAAATTACGAAGTATTTATCAATATAAATTTCAATTGTTAAAAGCCTTAGTAGAGGGAATTGATTCTATTAAAGATAGAGAAATAAAGGAAAAAATTAAAGAGGAAATTTCTCATGTTTTAAAAAAACAAGAAGATATTTCTCTTGCTTGTTCTGGACTTCCTTACACTTCCTTTCCTAAGAACTTAGAACCGGAATCAGGATTTTTCGCAATCCTAGATTTTACTAAACTGAAAGGAATGAAATATCAAAATTTAGTTATTACATGTGAAAAAGACCTATTAACCTTTTTTTATAAGACATCTAGAACTCGTTTTTTAGTGGGACAATCTATTAGCTGGCCTTATCCTTATGAATTGGTAGGAAGAGTGACCTTTGCTCTTGAAAATGATAAAATGATTACTGCTCTTACTAATATGAATCGTGCTCTTCACTTACTAACCCCTGCTGAAGACTATGTCATTCGAAAGAATGAATTGAAAGATCAGGCCCAAATGGCTCGCATTAAAATTGATGGTTGGCGTTGTACTTATGATCAAATTATTGCTTCAAAATATTTAAATTCCCTTGATTATGAAAAACAAACAGAACGTTATATCCGTAGTTTTTCGGAATATAAAGATTTAGTACTTGTCGCTGTTCGTGGTGAAGAGGTATTAGGGTATTCTTGTTTCAATCCAGAGGAAGCTACAAAAAAATATGATTCCGAATTAGTTAGTCTTTATGTTAAGAAAAGTGAAGCAAACAAAGGAATTGGTTCTTCTCTATTAATTGAAACAGCCAAAGAGTTATTAGAACAAGGGAAGAAAAACATGATTATTTGGTGTCTTGCGGAAAACCAACATGCCATTGACTTTTATCATGGTTTAGGTGGCATTTGTGTCGATACGAAAAAAGCCAAAATTGGTGATGAATATTATGATGAATTTGGTTTCTATTTTGATTTAGAAAAAGTATCAGGAAGATAAAATAAAAAAGTAACATAAGTTTTCCTTATGCACTTTTTTATTTTGATTTTTCTTTTTTTATAAAATCATTTAGCACTGATCATTATAAATCGTTTTTTATTTTCTTTTCCTCTAGAATACTTAACCTTTTTATTAAAAGGTTATTCTTTTTGCCTGTTCCAAGTTCAATCTCTGGTTTGATATTCGGCCCATGATAATCACTACCACCACTTACTAACAGATGCAGATCCTTGGCAATTTCTAAATATGTTTGTTGTTCTTCTTTGGTATTTCCACTATGATATACTTCTATGCCCTCTAGTCCATACCAAATCATCTCTTTTAATAAAATTCGCAAATCTTTTTCCCCTAATTCTAAAGTTTTCGGGTGTGCTAAAACGGCCACTCCACTGGCATTTCTTATTAAATCGATACATTCTTTCCAAGAAATTCCTTTTTGTGCTCCCTTTACTTTCTTATAATTTGATATCAAATAACGATTAAATGCTTCCTCAACTGTAGTAGCATATCCATATTTTATACAAAGTCTCGCAAGATCTGGTCTACCAATATTACTTTTCCTATTTAATAAATTGACTATATCTTCTGTAGAAAAAGTAATATTAAAGTCTTTTTGTAATTGTTTTATTTGACATGCTATAGAATAGACGTTTTTATTTTTTATTTCTATTAGTCTATCATTGAATGCTTGATTATTGATATCAAAACCATAACCTAAAATATGCATTGTTCCCTTTTCTGTTTTAGCTGATAATTCAATTCCTGGAATTATGGTAATTCCTCTTCGTTCTTCTTTTTTTAAAGTAATACTTTGATTCCCTAATAAAGTATCATGATCTGTAATGGCCATCACTTTTATCTTCTTTTCTTTGGCCATCTTAATTAACTCATCAGGAGAGTATTCGCCATCAGAATAATTACTATGCATATGCAAATCAATTTTACTTTCTTCCATCTTTCCTACTTTCTCTAATGAAATATACTTTCCCTTCCTCTGCTGCTTCTGTATTGAAAAACTCCTCTTGTGCTTCTTCTAAATATCTCTCATGTTCTATATTTGGCCAAAAATGTGTCAAAATTAATTTATCTACCTTTCCCTTCTTGGCCAATTTTCCTGCTTCATGAGCAAATAAATGTGCATTTTCTTCTCGATTTTGGCCCTTTAAGAAACTGGATTCACATAGGAAAATATTTGCTTCCTTGATAAACTCAACCATATTTTCATCATATCCCGTGTCTGCGGAATATACAAAGACATCGTTTCCCTCTTTTACTTTTATTGCATAAGTATTTAGAGGATGCCTTGTCATATAGAAAGAAATTTCAATATTTTTAATTTTAAAATTCTTCTCTTCATTATATTCAGTTGTAATAAACTCTTTTCTTTTACCTATTTCTCTTAAATATTCATCATCTAAAAGGATTTTTTCTCCTTTTTTATTTGCTTTTGGTAATAATAAATGAATTTGATGAGTTAAATATCCAAATTTTTGATATAATGGAAGGCTTTCTGATACAGATAACAGATCTCCATAATGATCCTTATGAGCATGACTAATAATAATATAGTTTATCTTATCAATATCTTTTTCCAAATTTAATACTTTCGTAATTCCATTTCCACAATCTAAAAGAATTCCTCCTATCGCTGTTTCTAGTAAATATCCAGGACAATTATTTTTTTCATTACAGTGAGGAGCTACGCTTCCTAATATCTTTAATTTCATTTGTTCACCTCATAATTTATCTTCTTTTTATTTTTTCTAAAGAAAAATCTTGTTTTTCTTGTTCTACATATTCAAACATATGATTTGCATCCTCGATGATATCTTCTCCTTCTACTCCCATTTCTTGTGGTTGACATATGACAATATCATTGGGAGATAATTCGATTATTTGTCTAATCATTTCATCGTCACATGTTCTCCCATAACCATTACGCCATTCTGGACGAATATCCGGTGTTTCTTCTCTTAAACGAAATACTAGTCTTCGTAGAAAAGAAGGATGGCATAAAGGGAAAAATAACTTTTGAGGATTTAATCTTTCATTGGTTCGCTTCAAATTAAATTTAGTATAATGTATTTGATCTTCTTTTTTAGACATCGTAAATATATTTAAAGCAACAGAAAACCCCATACTTTCTAATATTTCTATCATCGATAATGTAATTGCTCCCCGATTAAAAATCTGGTTAGAATCAACCTCTCCTAAAATAGCAGAATTATAATATATATCAATATGCTTTCTTTTGGGCATTTCTTTGTTTAACATCGATAGAGGATTACCTTCTAAATATGCCTTCACATCGGGAGCATATCCTATATAATAGTTATATTGCCTAGTTTTATTATTTTTTATTTTAATATATTTTTCTAACTGTATTTTTAATTCTATCAATTGATTAAATTTCTCATGCCATCCAAATTTACATAAATACTTTGCTTCATTCAAAGAATTCGTTTTATGAAAACTATAGTCTGTGCTTTCGCTTTCTAAATTATCAAGATCCCAAATATATGTATTAATTGGTGTATTATCTAAATAATCTATAAATTCAGTAATAGAATCAAAACTATATTCCATAATATAATAATCCTTTTTTTTATAATACCGATACATAATTATCTTTCCAATCTCATTCTTTTTATTTTATTAAAATATTTATTGTCCCTATCAATATTCACCATATGTCCTATAATAGTATTCACATCATCTTGAGTCAAGTTTTTAATAATATTAGAAGTTAAAATATTTTCTATTGGAACGTGGTTTATCTCTTTTTTATATACTTTGCCAATTCCTCTAGTAGAGATAACATGAGGGATTTTAGTATGATAAATAGCATCTCTAAAGGACCACATAAATTCTAAAACTTCTTCATTGGGATATAAGGCTTGTTCTAGTTTTTTATCATAATCAAAGAAAATATTATCAAAACGATCTAAGGTGGCAGCATCTAGTGAATTTCTTCCTACATATTGTAAATCTGCTCCTCTTCCCCAAGTATTGGCCGCGGCAACCATACGAAAATCTTTATGACGGTTGATTGTTTCATGAGGGAAAGCCATATAACCATTAGCAAGGGCGGAATTAATTACAATTAACGCAGAAGAATCCGAAGTATCTATTTCATCTAAGAAAAATATCCCACCATTCTTAAAGGCTTTATAAAATTCCGTATCTCGATAGATTCCACCTGCATCAATAAATCCCGTTAATTTAAATTCATTTGAAGCATTATTCGTATAATACATATGCAAACCTAAGGCATCTGCTACTTGAGATACCGCAACATTTTTTCCACTTCCTGCTGGTCCAATTAACATAATTGGCTCATCTAATTGCACCTGCGTTAAAATTTGTTCAAATTTCTCATGGTAGAAGGAACCTTGTGTTCTTCCTAATTCAATATCATTTAGGGTAATAATATGTATGGCTGGAATATTTTGTTTTTTGCGATATTCTTCTAATTCTTGATCAAATATATCATCTACTTTTTCTTTAATATTTTTTTCTATTTCGTATTGTTCAATCGCTTTTTTAATTGTTTTTAATACTTCCTCTTGCGTTTTCATATCTAAATTTTCTGCTAAAAAGTCTTCAATTTGTTTTTTGGGATTAGGGGAAGCAAAATACTCTTCTACATTTTGTATAATTTTTTCTCTCACTGCTTCATTTGTGACTTTTAATAGTAGATTATTCAGACCTTCAAATAGATATTCTGCATTTTCCCTATTATTTTTAATTAATTCTTCTTTTTTAGGGATTTGTTCATTTGTAGTTGCTACTTCATTTGTCATATAGGTATTCTTCTCCATTTCCTTTATGTCATCGCAAAACTCCCTTAATATTCTTTTATTATTAGAAAATATCATTTCCTTATTCTCTTTTGTATATCCATAATAAAGATGTGTGAATTCATTATTTGCATTTGTGGTTCCAGCAATTAATTTTTTTTCTTTTTTATCCCAAATGACACTGCAGAAATCTAGTAATGAGCCTAATTTATTAAATATTTGTTTTCCAACAATTTGATACATAAAATTGATTAATCTAAAATCGCTATCTTGAAAAAAACTGACTCCTATTTGATCTTCTATTTCTTCATAAAGATCTTCACCATAGTCTTCATTAAACTGTGCCATTTGATCCTGCTGATATCCGCTTACTGTTAATATCTTGGATACCTTATTATAATATGGCTCTCTTTCATCTAAATATTCTGCCCGTATAATTTTTGAAAATATTACATTATCCTCAGAATTTTCTTTTGTTTTGATTAGATTATTTCGAGAGGAACAATATTTTTTTAAAATATTTTCGATATCTTCTTTTGTATATTCTCTTCCTTGATAGGCAATAAACATCTCATCATAATCCATAATAATTTTCTCCTTCTTATTTTAATATTTTCTTCTTCATTTCTTCTTCTACGATTGGATCTACATATTTTTCAATACTTTTATTGAGTGATAATACTTCTTTTACTATACTCGAGGAAATAAATTGATGATTTGAATCTGCAAATAGACATACCGTATTTATTTGATTTTCACTGATATCTTTATTAATTTCTGCTAGTTGAATTTCATAATCAAAGTCAGTCATTCCTCGTAGTCCTCGTATAATCGCTTTACAATCATATGCGATTGCTAAATCCACGGTGGCACCACTTCCTGTCACTACTTTTATATTTTCCGATTTATATAATTTTTGAATTAAATTTTTTCGTTCTTCTATAGTAAAGAGACTTTCTTTCTTTTGACTATTCATCATTACTGCGACAATCACTTCATCAAATAATTCTTTTGCTTGGGAAATAATATCCATGTGTCCTTTGGTAATCGGATCAAAACTTCCGGGATATAATACTTTTGTCATAAATTTCTTTCACCTTCTTTTTGGTATGTTCTTTCTCTATATTTTCTATTACGATGTCATATTGATATTTTTCTATTTCTAAACTTGCTTTTTCTCTTTCTAAAAATTTATCTTGCGTAATATGATCTCTTTTCATGGCTCGTTTTATACGCAATTCTATAGGAGCATCTACTAATATTCTTAAATCACTTTGCTTAAAATACTTTGTTTTCGGTAATAATTGCCAATCTAGGAGGATTATTTTTTGTGGATTTTTATCGATTATTTCATCGATGATTTCTTCCATACGATGCCAAGTAATCTCTTCTAATCGTTGCATTTGTTCTTTAGAGTTAAAAACAATTTTTCCTAGTTTTTTTCGATTAATCTTTCCATTTTCTAAGATTATTTCCCCAAAGGTTTGGATGAGTTGTTCTTTGATTTGTTCTTCTTCATTTACTTTATGACCAATTTTATCAATATCAATATGTAATACATCCATCTCTTCTTTTAATAAGGATGCGATGTAGCTTTTACCACTACCACTTTTTCCTGTCATCGAAATCAACATATTCTCACCTCTCTAATTGCATTATAGCGAATTTTTTATTATAATAAAAATACCAATTATTTATATTAAACATAACTGGAGGTTATTATGAATATTAATTTTGAATATTATCGAATTTTTTATACGGTTGCTAAACTAGGAAACATTACGAAAGCAGCACAAGAATTATCGATTAGTCAACCGGCCATTAGTAAATCAATTAAAAATCTAGAGGAACAATTAGGAGGAATGTTGTTTGTCCGAACAAAACGTGGTGTCTTTCTAACCGAAGAAGGAAAAGAATTTTATCATTATATTAAACAAGCAATTGAGTTAATTTATAATGCAGAAAATCGATTTACGGATTTAATTCATTTAGATATTGGAAATATTCGCATTGGTGCTGGAGCCACATTAACCAAGAGTTTTTTACTTCCTTTTTTAGAACAATTTCATAAGCAATATCCTAAAATTAATATCCAAATTTCTACAGATAATTCTAAAGTGCTTTTTTCTAAATTACATCAAGGACTTCTTGATCTTATTATTGTTCATCTTCCCTATCCCAAAAGTCCAGATATTGAAATCCACGAAATTGCAACAATTCATGATGGTTTTATTGTAGGAGAAGATTATAAACATTTATTAGGTAAAACCATTCCCCTTGAAGATTTGGAAAATTACTCTTTACTTCTACCCGCAGAGGAATCGAATGCTAGACAATTCTTAAATGATTTGACTCAGAAAAATATAGGACGTATTTTTCAACCTAGCATGAGTTTGGCGGGTTATGCTTTAGTTGCAGAATATGCAAAACATAATTTTGGCATTGGCTATACTACATTAGAATATATTGAGCGAGAACTAAAAAATCAGGAGTTATATCTTTTAGATGTTTCCCCAAAAATTCCTAGTAGAAGTATTGGAATTGCTTATTCAAAACATAATTTGCCTAGTTTTACAACCAGAAAATTTATTGACTTACTGCTTTCTAACAAAAAAAAATGATATGCTTCTATCATTTTTTTCTTTATCCCATTACTTGTCCGCCATTATTATGAAGCACTTGTCCCGTTACATAACTCGAATCATCACTAGCAAGAAAAACAAAAGTTGGTGCTAATTCGTAAGGCATGGCACCTCGAGCCATTGCCGCATCGCCTCCTAATGATGGAATTTTTTCTTTTACCCAACATGCTGGTTGTAGTGGAGTCCAAAAAAATCCTGGCGCAATAGCATTTACTCGAATGTTTTTTAATGCTAAATTTCTGGCTAAAGCTCTGGTAAAACCTACAATTCCTCCTTTGGTTGTGACATAATCAATTAATTGGGGATCGCCATAGAATGTTGTGACGGAACTTAAATTAATAATAGATGCTCCACTTTTTAGATATGGTAAAGCAGCTCTGGTTAAATAAAACATACCATATAAATTTACTTTCAGTGTTCTATCAAATTGTTCATCACTAATATTTTCTAAACTATCTTGTTGGTACTGTACTCCTGCATTATTGACTAAAATATCAATTTTGCCAAAACGTTTTAATGTCTCCTGGACAATTTTTTCACAGAATTTTTTATCTGCAATATCACCTGTTAAAAATAGACTTTCTCCTCCTAATCTCTGGATATATTCTGCTGTTTCTTTGGCATCTTTATATTCGTTATAATAAGGAATTACTACTTTTGCTCCTTCTTTGACAAAAGCAATCGCTGCTGCTCTTCCTAATCCACTATCTCCTCCCGTAATAATTGCGACTTTTCCTTTTAGTTTTCCACTTCCTTTGTAGTTTGGATTATCAAAGATAGGACGTGGAGTCATTAAATATTCCATTCCTGGTTGAACAGGCTGTGATTGTTCTGGAGCCATGATGTGATATTTGGTAATTTTGGTTCCTATATTACCATCATATTGATAGTAGTTGTTTCCAAAGTGATAATCATAATTCATTTACATTTCCTCTCTTTTCATATATAATATATGTATCATAAAGCAAAGTGTTATTCTTACCTTGGAGGGGATTTTATGCTAGAAAGACAATATTGTGCTTCTGCTTTTACGATTGATTTTGATAATAAAGAAGTATTACTTGTTTATAATAGAAAATTAAAAAAATGGCTACAGCCTGGTGGTCATATCGAAGGATTAGAAACTCCCATGGAAGCAGCCATTCGTGAAACATTTGAAGAAACAGGAATTGATATTCAGATTATTGGTCCTAGTTTTTTTGATGGTTTCAATCAACCAATTGCGGCAGAACATTATATTAATAAAGTTGGAGATATGATTGATTTACAATATGTAGCGATTCCTCTTCATAAAACAATTCATAATTTAGAGGGCAATGAGGTCAAATGGGTTTCTTTAGAACAGTTAAAAGAACGAAGTGATATTTCAGAAGAAATCAAAGTTAAAGTGCTTTCTTTATATCAAACATATAAACAATAAATTCTAGGTTTTTCCTAGAATTTTTAAATACTACTATGGTTTCGTTCTTTTTGAAAATAAAGTTTTCTAATCCAATCTACAGGAATTACTGTAGCGGCTAATAATATTGTAATTTCAATTTCTTTTAATGTAAGGCCAAAAGAGCGGAATAAGTTTCCTCCATAATAAATTAAATATAGTTGTACAATACAAATAATTCCTATTACTATTAAAAATACTTTATTTTTGCGAATATTTGCGAGAAGATTGATTCTTGTTGTTCTAGCATTAAAACTATTAAAAATTCCCATAAAGATAAATAGGGCAAAAAAGGCAGTCATAAAATATTTATTTTCCATATCAAAACGATAGAGTCCTCTAATCCAATTACTTTTTAGAAAGAATATACAAAACAAAGCAGAATAAATCCCTGTAAATAAAATTTCTCCATACATATAAGAGTTAATAATAGGCTCTTTTTTAGATTTTGGTTTTTCTAACATATAAGAGTCTAATGGAGCTTCATAAGAAAAGGCGATTCCTGCGAGAGTATCCATAATCATATTAATCCATAGCATTTGAATGACAGTCACTGGTGTTTCTATACCAATAAATGGTCCGATGACAGATAGACTAATAGCACATAAATTAATAGTTAATTGGAATATAATAAATTTACGAATACTTTTGAAGATTGTTCTACCATAAAGAATTGCCTTGGAAATCGATAAAAAGTTATCATCTAGTATCACGATATCTCCTGCTTCTTTGGCAACTTCTGTACCACTTCCCATCGCAAATCCTACATCTGCTTTTTTTAAGGCTGGTGCATCGTTGACACCATCTCCTGTCATACCAACAACTAATCCTAATTCTTCGGATAAGCGTACTAATCTGCTTTTATCTTGTGGTAGACTTCTGGCAACGACTCTAAGCTTTGGTAATATTTTTTTTACTTCTTCATCATTCATGCGTTCTAATTCTTCACTGGTTAACACAAGATCCTGACTTGAATCTAATAGTCCTACTTCTTTGGCAATACTCATTGCAGTATCTTTATTATCTCCTGTAATCATAACTGTTTGAATTCCTGCATTTTTTACTAATTTTACTCCTTCTTTTGCTTCTAGTCTAATGTCATCTTTAATATAGATTGCTGCTAAGAATGTTAAATTTTCCATCTTTTCATATTGGTAGGAATCATTATAAGCTAAGACTACTACTCGAATCCCTTGTTGTTGCTTTTGACTTATTTTTTGTTCTATTTCTTTTTTATTTTGCCATCTTTCTTTTGTTCCTGTTTCTTTTAAATAAGAATTACACAAGGGAAGAATTTTTTCTGGGGCTCCTTTGATATAATTTGTTTTTTTAGGACTATCAATTAAAGTTGCAGAATATTTATTTTTACTGTCAAAAGCGATTGTTTTGATTTTTTTATATTTTAGGGATGGTTCTGTTTGAATAAACTCTAGGATTGCTCGATCAGTAATATTTCCCCCAACTGCTTTTTTTTCTTGATCCCAATTACTCGCATTATTATATAAACAACATTCTTTTATATATTTATGAAATGTGGTATGTGATAATAATTCTTGCTCATTATGATATTCTTTTTTTTCACCAGATAAAAGACCTACTACTTCTAATTTTCCACGAGTTAGGGTTCCTGTTTTATCTGTAAATAAAATATTTAGGCTCCCTGCTGTTTCTATTCCTACTAATTTTCTAACTAACACGTTATTTTTTAACATTCTTTTCATATTGGAAGATAGTACTAAAGTAATCATCATGGGTAGTCCTTCTGGTACTGCAACGACAATAATCGTAACGCTTAAAGTTAATGCATACAATATATATTGAAACATCAAAGGAAAATTAGAAAGTGTGGCGATGATCTTTGTCATTTCAAAACCATTTTCCACTACGACTTGGGAAAAAAGATATGATATGCTTACGAGTAACGCACCAAAGTAGCCAATTTTGCTAATTACTTGGGCTAATTGTCGTAATCGTAACTTTAAGGGACTATCAGGATTTTTTTCTTGTAATTCCTGAGCCATTTTTCCATAAAATGTATCCTCTCCTACTTTTTCTACTTCCATTATTGCTTCATTTGCGTATACAACGGTTCCTCTATATACTTTGCTTTTTAGAAAAGCACTTTTTTTTATCTCTTTGGTTTCTCCATTCATACTTGATTCATCTACTGATATTTCTCCAGAAATAATATTACCATCGGCGGGAATTTTATCACCAGTTTGTAAGAGAACCAAATCTTTTACTACTACTTCTTCTATTGGAATTTCTACTATCTTTCCTTCTCGTTTTACGCGACATTTTATTTTAGATGATTCTTCTTGTAATTTTTTAAATGCTTCTTCACTTCCATATTCTGATACTGTTGAAATTAAAGAAGCAACTAAAATTGCTACTACAATACCTATGGTTTCAAACCAATCAAAGTCATGAAATAAAAAAATTGTTTTAATTCCTAAAGCAATTAATAATATTTTTATAATTGGATCTGCTAATGTTTCTAAAAATAATTTCCAGAAACTATTTTTTGCCTTGGCATTCAATTCATTTGTACCATATTTTTTTCTGTTTTCTAGTACTTCTTTGTTACTTAGTCCATTTCCCATAAATATCCTCCTAGAAAATTCTATGAAAAATATTCTAGGGTATGATTTTTTTATAGTGACTTTTTCTGACGAATTTGGCACAAAAAAAGATAATCTTATCTTCACTTATCTTTTCTTTATTAATTTCTTAAAATCTCCAGTTTCTTCTATTATCTTATATGGTTCTTTTTTTCGTAATTCTTGAATTTCTTCTTTATCTAACTCAACTATTTTTAAGGCTTTATCCATATGCAAAATTCCATCTAAGTGATCCATTTCATGACAAATTACTGTTGCTTTTAATCCTTCCCATGTATCTTTGTGTTTCTTTTCGTGTTCATCGTAATATTCTATTTCAATTCTATATGGTCTTTCTACTAGTCCTGTATAGTTCATACAACTAGCACATGCTTCCCAATATCTAGTTAATCCTTCTTTTTTGGTAATGATAGGATTAATTAAAACCGTTTGTTCATTATAATCTTCTTCCAAACGATTGAGATCCGTTTTTTTCAAATAAACTAATCTTAGAGGAATTCCTAATTGGATTGCTGCCATTGCCATGATATTGTCATCTTCTTTGCAGAATTCATCTAATTCTTTTAGTGCCTCTTTCCATTCTGATTTTGAAAAATCTACTTCTTTAGACGTTTGTCTTAGAAATTTTTCATCTTTTTCAATTGTTTTTACTTTTTCCCGCATACTTTCACCTGTTTTCTTTTTTTATTTTATTATATCATAGTTTTCTTTTATTATTTTTCTTTTTTATCTTTTCTTATCTATGTTATACTTTTCTTAGGTGATAGATGATGAAAAAAATTGAATTGCATTTACATTTGGATGGTTCTTTGAATCCTTCTTTTGCAAGTAAATTATTAAATAGAAATGTTTCTAAAGAGATGATTGGAAGTCATTCTGCCAGTTTGGCTGAATATTTAGAGAAATTCCAATTACCGATTGAATTATTACAGGAAGAAAAAAACATTGAGGAATTTAGTTATCTTTTAGCAAAAGAATTAGAACAAGATGAAGTAATTTATGCTGAAGTGCGATTTTGTCCTTTATTTCATATGAAAAAAATTTCTATTGAACAAGTTGTTTCTTCTATGTTATCTGGTTTTAAGAAAGTTCCTTCTGTTAAAATTAACTTGATTTTTTGTATGATGAGAAATTTTTCGTTTGAAGATAATAAAAAAATTATTGATTTTACTGAGAAATATTTACATCATGGGGTCTGTGGAATTGATTTGGCTGGAGATGAAGCACACTATCCAACAAAAGATTTCGAAAAATTATTTAGTATTATTAAAGAGAAAAAAATTCCTTTTACTATTCATGCGGGAGAAGCGGATGGTGCTTCTAGTGTAGAAGAAGCAATTTCTTTTGGTGCAAAACGAATTGGTCATGGCATTCATAGTATCGATTCCAAAGAAGTAATTCAAAAATTAGTTGATCAGCAAATTGTTTTGGAAATCTGTCCTACTAGTAATTTAGATACGAAAAGCATCAAGGATATGGCATCTCATCCTATAAAAAAATTGGTAGATAGGGGCGTCCTAGTCACAGTTAATACAGATAATCGTACGGTTTCTAATACTAACTTGGAAAAAGAATATCAACTTTTACAAGAAACTTTTCATTTTACGGAGGAAGATTTTTTAACGTTTAATTTGAATGCAATTGATGCTGCTTTTTTATCAGAAAAAGAAAAAGAAGAACTGCGTTGTCAATTACTTCAAAACTAGTTGGGAGAGTTTTATTATGGATATTTTGAAACACTGTACTTTGTGTCCTAGAGAGTGCAAAGTTAATCGTTATGAAAAAGTTGGGGTTTGTTCCGCATCTAGTAATGTTCGTGTTGCACATTATTGTCTTCATGCGTGGGAAGAGCCTATTATCTCTGGGACGAATGGGAGTGGTGCAGTCTTTTTTTCTTTTTGCAATTTAAAATGTATCTTTTGCCAAAATTATAAGATTAGCTCATTGGGGTATGGAAAAGAAATTACTACCACACAATTAGAAAATATTTTTCTTACGCTTCAAAAACAAGGAGCCCATAACATTAATCTTGTTTCTCCTACCCATTATGTTCCTCAAATTGTATCGTCATTACAAAATATTAAAGGTAAAACGCTATTTATCCCTGTGGTTTATAATACAAATAGTTATGAAAATATTTCTACAATTCAAAGTCTACATTCTCTTATCGATATTTATCTTGCTGATCTTAAGTATTTTGATTCATCTTTAGGAGAACGTTATTCTCATTGTAAAAACTATTTTGAAGTTGCGACAAAAGCAATCGCTGAGATGTTTTTGCAAGTTGGAAAATTTGTAATTAAAGATGGCTTAATGATGTCTGGTTTGATTGTTCGTGTTTTAGTTTTACCAGGCCACGTGGAAGATGCGAAAAAAATCATTGCTTATTTATACGAAACTTATCATGATGATATTTGGATTAGCATTATGAATCAGTATACTCCTATGAAAGAATTTTCTCTCTATCCAAACTTAAATCGTCCCCTTACAGAAAAAGAATACCAAGAAGTAGTTGATTTTGCCATAGATTTAGGAGTGCAAAATGCTTTTATTCAAGAGGGAGACACCGCCAAAGAAAGTTTTATTCCTGAATTTAATTGTAATCTCTTTTAATATATCTTCATTCTTCCTTTTTTTCTTAATTTATGTTATTATAAGTCTGGTCTTCAAATTTAGTATCTAAAAATAGGGGGAATTCTAAATGATCATTAAATTTACTAAACGAAATTTAAAAAAAATAATAAAGGATTATTATTCTTTTAGGGCGGATCTTACAAATATATCTGTTACTTTTTCTATTCAAGAAAGAACAGTAGAAGATAAAAAAGAAGACATGCAAAATGTGTATTATTCTGAAAATTCTGAAATGGGTTCTATCATTACTTTATATTGGAAGCAAGACGCAAAATACAGTGATAAAAAGATTGGAACCTTTTCTCGCAATTTAACATTACAAGATTTGTCTGATGTCATTATCGCTAGTTTTCCTCTTTATCATCATGAGGTTGTAGAAATCACTTCAGAAATAGGAGAGGATATGTTTGGCTTTCCTCGTGTTCGAGCAATTATAGCAGAAGTAAAAGATAAAAACATGGTGGAAGAAAAAGAAAATGTTTTTGTGAAAAAAAGATGAAACTTTCCTTAGATTTCTTTTTTCTTGCGGTTTTATTTTCTTTTTTTAGTACTTTTATGTTATGATATTAATGGAGGTAAAAGTTATGCAAAAAATTAAATTTTTATTAGTTTTATTATTGGGAATCCTAATTCTACCATTTGGTGTTTTAGCAGAAGAAGATTCTCAAAAAGTAAATGTTTATTTTTTCCGAGGAGAGGGATGCCCACACTGTGAAGAAGCAGAAGAATGGTTTGATAGTATCCAAGAGGAATATGGAGAGTATTTTACGATTGTTGATTATGAAACATGGCAAAATAAGGATAATGCACAATTAATGGAAGATGTTGCGGAAGCTCGTAAAGAAAAAGTAGAAGGTGTTCCTTATATTATTATTGGAGATAAATCTTGGAATGGATTTTCTCAAGATTATACGGATGCAATGATATCAGAAATTGAATCTCAATATAAAATATCAAAAGAAGATCGATATGATATTATGGAAATGCTAGATACTCTACTTAGTGCACCAAAAGATTATACTGCTGATATTTTAATACTAATTACATTTATCGTCGTAATTGCTGGTATTGTAGTTGGGGTTATATTTGCTAGAAAAAAGACATCTTAATTTTGTTTCTAAATAAAAAGAAGCATAAATCGAAGGATTTACCTGCTTCTTTTATTTTGGAATATTTAATACTTGACCTATCGTAAGTAAATTAGATGTTAAATTGTTATATGATTTTAATTCATCAACAGAAATATTATTATTTTTAGCAATTGTCCATAAGGTGTCTCCGTTTTTTACAATATAAGTAGTGCTTCCTAATTGTTCTGTATTAGGAACTTTTAATTTATCCCCTATTTTTAAATCTAAAGTTGGTAGATTGTTTATCTCTACTAATTCGTCTACGGTAATTCCATAGCGTTGTGCTATCTTCCATAGACTGTCTCCCTTTTGTACTTCGTATATTACATAATTTTCTTCTATATCTCCATTACTTGGTTTATCTTCTGGTGTCGTTTCTGCTTGTGGTACTTTAATTTCTTGACCAACATATAATGTATTTCCTGTTAAATTATTTAATCTTTTTATCGTATCTACTGTTGTATTAAAACGATTAGCAATCCCATATAAAGTATCTCCTTTTTGTACTTTATATGTCGTTATTTCCTCTGTTGCTTCTACCAGTCTTAAAACCTGCCCTATTTGTAATACATCTGATGTTAAGTTATTTAATCTTCTTAATTCGGCAATTGTTGTATTAAAACGGCGAGCAATTCCATATAAAGTATCTCCTCTCTGTACTATATAGTAATCTTCGGTAGGAGCGCCTGGTGGAGTATATGGAACATTTGCATATTCTGCAATTGCTTTTACTACTCCTTCTACATAGGAGTCTAAATTATTTGTTAGACGGGCAGCATCTTTTGCATTGTCGATAAACCCATATTCTACAAGAAGTGATTCTAAAGGATTTGTTTCTCTTATTATATAATAATAATCCTGATTTGGATCTTCGGGAAGTCTTCTTTGATATATTTTCCTTTTTATTTGCCCTGCATCTCCGATATTATTTAATGCAAGATTAGCTAAAGTTGGATCATTTCGAAGTCCATAGACTATTTCTGCACCTTCGCCACCTGGGGATGGTCAATGTGTAGTTTAAATATATTGCTTATAAATATATTCTTTAATTAATTTAATTTCCTCTTTAGCTTTACCTAATTCTTTTAAATTTTTTTCATATTGATGGCTTTTCCATAAGGCATCTATAACTTTTTTCTTTGCATCTTTTTGAGTATTGCCATACTCAAAATTACCATAATGAAATTCTCTATGACAAACTGGGCATAAATTGACTCTATTAAATTCTGAATCAAGCCATTTAGAGTCTTCTTTCTTAAACCACTGATTTTCGTCAAGCCATTCATCATTTTTTCTAGATAAATTTTGCATAAGCAAATGATGAATCTCATAATAAACTAATCCATTCTTTTTTATAAATGTACGTTTTTTTGCAGTTCCATCCCCTAATTTTAATAATTCGCAACATTCACATAAAACCGTATGATTAAAATATTTTTGAGCATTTTTTAAGGACTTTTCACATTTATCACCACGATATAATGTTTCTAATTTTAATATTAGTTGTAAATGTTTTTTATATTTATCTACATCTTTTTTACTTGTCGAACCATATCTATCCTTGCAAATAATATCCGGATTCTTTTTATAATCGTTGTAATCCTCAAAAGATGCTAAAATTTGCTTTGTTTGATTAATGTTTAAATCGTAATCATTTTTCAATGTGTCTCTAGAAAAAGTCTTAATATTATTTATACATATAGACTCAATATTTTTTATAAAGAAACCCTTTATCTTTTCTTTTTTATCAAAAGAATACGTATTATCATCGTCGCAAGAATTTACAATAGCTCTAAACAAAATTCTATTGGAACCATCAGGTAAATTTTTACAATAAATATAAACTATATCGTTTTCATAAAATTTCTGAGCATTATTACCATTTATACTACCATTTTTCCATAAAACTTCTCCTTTATTATTTTTTTCTTCATCTAATAATTGACCAATGTTAAATTCATTAATATTCATAGGTATTAAACGAAAAAAGTTCTTTTTTTCCATATTAAAACATCTCCTTTTATATTTTGATCTTTGTCTATAATTGTTTTATTAGCATTAGCCTTTATTAGTTTTCTTGTAGGATTTTCAATATTAATTAAAGATTGAATTTTTTCTTCATATTATTTTAATCGTACCTTTTGCTTTTAAACTATATCATCATTTTCATACTACTTCATTTTTTAAAATATTCTTTAACTATTTGAAATTTGTACGTCCGTTTCGTTTTGTAATGATTTAAATACACTATTTAAAACTCTTCACTTAGTAGAAAGTCAATTAAATTTAAATGAATAATACCATCACGAGATAAATCTATTTTATCAAGAGAAATAACATATTTTGGATAATTATCTTCAATAGACTTATA
>CANQFX010000015.1 GCA_947600015.1 uncultured Bacilli bacterium | reverse complement strand
GACTCTTGCATCCTCTCGCAGATCGTAGTGTAAGAAAAATGCGTAGTAGAAAAAATCGTATCATCGGGTAAAAAGCGAACAATCGTCCCTGTTTTATTCGTAGTACCTATCTTTTTTAAAGGAACCGCAACATTTCCTCCATTTTCAAAGCGAATATAATATTCTTCTTTATCTTTTCTGATCGTAACTTCTAACCACTTTGATAAAGCATTAACAACACTAGAGCCTACCCCATGTAATCCTCCAGATACTTTATACCCATCACTTTCAAATTTTCCTCCAGCATGAAGAACCGTAAAAATAACTTCTGGGGTAGTTTTTCCAGAAGCATGCATTCCCGTAGGTAATCCTCGACCATGATCTTCTACACTAATTGAATTATCTTTATGAATCACAATTTTTATTAAATCACCAAATCCATTAATGGCTTCATCCATAGAATTATCAACAATTTCCCATACCAAATGATGTAATCCTCTTTTATCTGTAGAACCAATATACATCCCAGGTCGTTTTCTAACTGCCTCTAGCCCCTCTAGAATCTTAATTGACTTTTCATCATATGTTAAGGCCATGATTATCACTCCTTGTATCTAACTAATAATCATTATAAGGGATTTCAACGTTTTTTTCAATTCTACTTTACTTTTTTTTACATTTTGAAATAATTACCATCACAAAAAAAGTGAATTTTCATCCACTTTTTATTTTGCTTTTTGTTTTTCATCATCTGATTCTATTATAGAATAAGAACCATCCCGATGATATTGATAAACTTTAATATTTCCACTATCATCTTTTTTCTGAACTTTATTATAGGCAGTTACAATAATATCAGAAGAAACATCAACACCATATGGTTCTTCCTCACCCTTTTGAATTAAAAGACCATAAACAGAAGATATTTTATTAGCATACACTCCTTTTTCTAAATAGTCTTCATCTAAAAATCTCTGTTCTACTACTGTTCCAGAAGTAGTTCCATTAAAACCATAAACACTTCCGGCAATAAACGTATCATTTTGTCCATCGATTTCATTAGCCGCATACAAGGCAGTATCATTATCAATAGGAAAACCATACATTAAACTATTATGAATACGATCATCCATACTATCTTGTAAAATTCCATTCATTGCACTTTTGGTTGCGACAAGAGTGGTATCGGTATGCACATTATCAATCCATACCTTAACGCCCTCTTTTAATCCTTTCGTATATACCTTGGTATAAAGTTTTTTATTATCGGTAATCCTCCAATGCTTTTGTGCATTAGGATCTAAAGAATACTCTACGACCAATTGAAAGTCTTCTCCTGGAACATCTAATACTTGTGTCTTAATTTCAATATCCTCACCTTGACTATCAATAACATCATAAATTTCTGTTGCATCTTCCACAACAGTCTCTTCACAACCAGTAAAAGACATCACAAGAGCAATTGCTCCCATACCTAAGATTGTTTTTAATTTCTTCGCATTTTTTATTGTCAAATTTTTCATATTCCTTCCCCCTCATAAGTAGATAAACTATAGCATTTTTCCTATGATTTGTCAACGTTTTTATTGACAAAACCACATAAAATTTGTATAATAAATGCTTACAAAAAGGAAACCCCAATAAATACTCTATTTCATTCAGAAATAAACCAAAAAGAAATCCCCGTTTCCTAAAAGAACAAAATATAGTGAAAATATCAAACAATATATGAAAACAACCTTTCTATTTACAAAAAATAAGTAGAAATACCATTGTTAAACGATAGATATGACAATGATAAACTTGAGATTAATTCTTTAAAAACGAAAGATCTATCAGAAAGGAGAAATTCTATGGGTTCGATTGATGTAAATCCAAGTATACTTTCTAAATTGCAACAGGATTCAAATGCAACTAAAAAAATGGCTAAATTATTAAAAAGGAAACTAATAAGATATAGTAAACAAAATTCGAAAAAAGAAAGAATGAAAATACAAAAAGATTTATTACAATATTTACTGCCTGAACTATTAAAAATCATAACAAAAGGCGAAGAAATTCTAAAATATTTGGATCTAAGTGAAGCCTCTTTTGATGGTATTGATGTTACACATAAGAATTTTAAAGACTCGAATGCCAATATTGATCCTCAAACGATACAAGGTAAAACACTATTTCATACAAATTTAAAGGGTGTAGATTTATCGCATGCTAATTTTACTGGTGTTGATATTAAGTTTGCAAATCTAGAAGATACAAATGCCCAAATTGATCCACAATTAATAAAATATAAATTTCTTTATGGCACAAATGCAAAAGGATGTACTTTTATTAATCTATCTTCTCTGAATTCTCTGAAAAGAGAACCTGCCGATTTTACAGGTGTTGATATTCGGTGGGCAAATCTAGAAAATACGAATGCTCAAATTGATCCACAATTAATAGAAAATAAATCTCTTAAGTACACAAATGTAAAAGGATTAGATTTATCTCATGCCAATTTTAACGGTGTTTATATTCAAGAAGCGAATCTAGAAGGAACGGGTGCTATCATTAATCCTCATACCGTTCGTTATCAAGAAATCTCTGGAGCAAATCTAAATTACTGTACTTTAATAGATGACGGGAATCTAGAAGGAATATATTATGATAAAGACACTTCATTAAAACATGTAAAATTTTCTACATTGGAATCACACAATATCTATCACAACATTACAGAAAATATCCGAACGGCATGTAATCCAATTACTACATTAAAGAAAGCATTAAATAAAGTTTTAAAAAAATAAAAGATTCATAAAACAGAAAGGAGAAAATGTATGATTATGATTGATATTAATCCAAATATACTTTCTAAATTACAACAGGATTCAAATGCAACAAAAGAAATTGCTAGATTATTAAAAGAAGAACTAATAAAACATAATACAAAAAAATGGAATGAAGAAAGAATCAAAATACAAAAAGATTTAATGCAATGTTTGCTACCTGCATTATTAGAAATCATAACAAAAGACGAAGAAATTCTAAAATATTTAGATTTGAGCGAAACCTCTTTTACTGATATCGATGTCACAGATAAGAATTTTAAAGACTCAAATGCCAATATTGATCCCCAAACGGTCAAGGGCAAAACACTATACAACACCAACTTACAAAATTGCAATATGGCAGGAAAAGATTTCACTGGTGTTGATATACAGGGAGCAAACCTAGAAAATACGAATGCCCAAATCGATCCCCAACGAATAGAAGAAAAAGCTCTTAATAATGCAAATCTAAAAGGATGTACTTTTATTAATCTATCTTCCCTTGATTCTCTAAAAAGCGAACCTGCCGATTTTACTGGTGTTAATATATGTGATGCAAACCTAGAAAATACGAATGCTCAAATTGACCCGCAATTAATAGATGGAAAATCTCTTCATGGCACAAATGTAAAAGGATTAGATTTATCTCATGCCGATTTTACTGGTGTTAATATTCAGAGAGCAAACCTAGAAAATACGAATGCTCAAATTGACCCACAATTAATAGATGGAAAATCTCTTTGTGACACAAATGTAAAAGGATTGAATTTATCTCATGCCGATTTTACTGGTGTTTTGATTGTCGGAACAAACCTAGAAAATACGGGTGCCATGATCAATCCTCATACCGTTTTTTGCCAAACAATAAAAGGAACAAATCTAAATTACTGTACTTTAATAGACAATGGAAAATTGGAAGGAATACATTATGATAAAGGCACTTCATTCAACCATATCACATTTTCTATATTTGACCCGTTTGACCCACATAATATCTACCAAGATATTACAGAATATATTCAAACAATAGATAATCCAAATATTACTCGAAATAAAGTTTTTAATCCAAATATACTTTCTCAATTACAACAAGATCTAGACGCAAAAAAAGAAATAGCTACACTATTAAAAAGCAAACTAATAGAATACAGTAAAAAAAGATGGAAAAAAGAAAGAATTAAAATAGAAAAGGATCTCCTACAATGTTTGTTACCTGCATTGCTAGAAAAAATAAAAGCAGACGAAGAAATTCTAAAATATTTAGATCTAAGTGAAGTTTCTTTTGATGGCATTGATATTACATTTAAAAATTTTAAAGACTCCAATGCCAATATTGATCCCCAAACAGTCAAGAACAAAACACTATATAGAACCAACTTACAAAATTGTAATATGACAGGAAAAGATTTTACTAATGTTGAAATTCAGTGTGCAAATCTGAAAAAAACGGGATCTATTATCAATCCTCATACAGTTCATGATAAGATAATCTCTGGAACAAAGCTAAATCATTGTACTTTAATAGACAATGGAAAACTAAAAGGAATATTTTATGATGAGACCACTTCATTGGAACATGTTAAATTTTGCAGATTTGATCCCCATAATATTTACCAAGAAATAATAGAGTATATTCAGACAGCAGGTAATCCAAATAGTACACAAAATAAAATTTTTAATCCAAATATACTTTCTCAATTACAACAGGATTCCGATGCAAAAGAAGAAATTGCTATATTACTAAAAGGAGAACTAGTAAAATATAGTAAAAAAATATGGAAAAAAGAAAGAATTAAAATAGAAAAAGAGCTTCTACAATGTTTGCTACCTGAATTGCTAAACATAATAAAATGCAACGAAGAAATTCTAAAATATCTAGATTTAAGTGAAGTTTCCTTTGATGGTATCGATGTCACATGGAAGAATTTTAAAGACTCCAATGCCAATATTGATCCTCAATTAATAAAAGGAAAATCTCTTGATAGCACAAATGTAAAAGGTTGTACTCTTATCAATCGATCTTCCCCTGATTCACCAGCCGATTTTACCGGTGTTAATATTAAGAATGCAAACCTAGAAAATACGAATGCTCAAATTGATCCACAATTAATAAAAGATAAATCTCTTTATCGCGCAAATATAAAGGGATGTACCTTGATCAATCAATCTTCCCCTGATTCTATGAAAAAAGAACCTGCCGATTTCACTGGTATTGATATTCGAGTGGCTAATCTAGAAGATACAGGTGCCCAAATTGATCCGCAATTAATAGAAGAAAAATGTCTTTATCACACAAATTTAAAAGGATGTATCTTGATCAATCGATCTTCCCCTGATTCACCAGCCGATTTTACCAATATAGACATTGAGGGAGCAAATCTAGAAAGAACTGGTGCCATCATCAATCCTCATACCGTTCGTGGTCAGAGAATCTTTGGAACAAATCTAAATTACTGTACTTTAATAGACAACGGAAAACTAGAAAGAATACATTATGATAAAAATACTTCATTAAAGCATGTAAATTTTTCTATATTGAATCCGCATATAGAAAGTATCTATCAAGATATTACAGAATATATTCAAAAAAAATGTAATCCAATTAATACGTCACAACAAAAACCAAATAAAGTTTTAAAAAGATAAAAGAGGAAAGAAACAGAAAGGAGAAAATGTATGATTTCGATTGATATTAATCCAAATGTACTTTCTCAATTACAACAAAATTCCGATACAACCAAAAAAATGGCCAAAATATTAAAAAGAAAACTAATAAGATATAGTAAAAAAAGTTTGAAACAAGAAAGAATCAAAATTCAAAAGGAACTACTGCAATGTTTACTACCAGCATTGTTAGAAATCATAACAAAAGACGAAGAAATTCTAAAATATTTAGATTTAAGTGAAGTCTCTTTTGCTGGTATGGATGTGAAAGGCAAAAATTTTAAAGACTCGAATGCCAATATTGATCCTCAAACGATTAAAGACAAAACACTATTTTATACAAATTTAAAAGGAATCGATTTATCACATGCCGATTTTTACAACGTTAATCTTATAGGAGCAAACCTAGAAAATACAGGTGCCCAAATTGATCCGCAACTAATATATGATAAATGTCTTTATAACACAAATGTAAAAGGGTGTACTCTTATCAATCTATCTTCTCTAGATTCTCTGAAAAGACAACCTGCCGATTTTACAAATGTAAATATTGAAAATGCAAACCTAGAAAATACCAATGCCCTAATTGATCCGCAATTAATAAAAGATAAATCGCTTCATGGCGCAAATGTAAAAGGGTGTACTCTTATCAATCTATCTTCTTCTGATACTGTAAAACGAGAACCTGCCGATTTTACAGGTGTTGATATTGAGCGGGCAAATCTAGAAAATACAGGCGCCCAAATTGATCCACAACGAATAAAAAGAAAAGACCTTTATTGTACAAATGTAAAAGGTTGTACGTTTATTAACCAATCTTCTCTAGATTCTATGAAAACAGAACCTGCCGATTTTACTGATGTAATACTTATGAATGCAAATCTAGAAGATACGGGTGCCCAAATTGATCCACAATTAATAACGCGTAAAGCGCTTTTTGACGCAAATTTAAAGGGATTAGATTTATCACATGCCGACTTTACTGATGTTGCTATACAGGGAACGAATCTAGAAGGAACAGGGGCCATCATCAATCCCCATACAGTTTATGGTAAGATAATCTCTGGAGCAAATCTAAATTACTGTACTTTAATAGACAATGGAAAACTAAAAGGAATAAGATATAATCAACATACTTCATTAAAATATGCCAAATTTTCCACATTTGTTCCATATTTTTACCGACATGATATTGATCAAGATATTACAGAATATATTCTTCCCATATATAACCCCATTACTACAATACAGAAAACATTAAATAAAGTTTTTAAAAGATAAAAGGGAAAATTAAAATAGAAAGGAGAAAATTTATGATTCCAATTGATATTAATCCAAATATACTTTCTCAATTACAACAGGATTCAAATGCAACCAAAGAAATTGTCAAATCCTTAAAAATAGAATTAATAAAATATAGTGAACAAAATTCGAAAAATGAAAGAATGAAAATACAAAAGAGTTTATTACAATATTTACTGCCTACACTGTTAGAAAGCATAACAATAAAAGAAGAAATTCTAAAATATTTGGATCTAAGTGAAGTTTCTTTTGATGGTATCAACATTGAATGGAAGAATTTTAAAGACTCCAATGCCAATATTGATCCCCAAACGGTACAAGGTAAAACATTATTTTTTACAAATTTAAAGGGTGTAGATTTATCGCATGCTAATTTTACTGGTGTTGATATTAAGTTTGCAAATCTAGAAAATACAGGTGCTCAAATTGATCCGCAATTAATAAAAAATAAATCTCTTTACGACACAAATGTAAAAGGGTGTACTTTTGTCAATCTATCTTATCTTGATTCTATCAAAAGAATACCTGTTGATTTTACTGATGTAGATATTCAGTTTGCAAATCTAGAAGATACGGGTGCCCAAATTGATCCACAATTAATAAAAGATAAATCTCTTACTGGTACAAATGTAAAAGGTTGTACTTTTGTCAATTTATCTTCTCTTGATTCTATCAAAAGAGTACCTGCTGATTTTACTGATGTTGATATTCAGCTTGCAAATCTAGAAGATACGGATGCCCAAATCAATCCACAATTAATAAAAGATAAATCACTTCACAAGACAAATTTAAAGGGAGTAGATTTATCCCATGCTAATTTTACTGATGTTGATATATGGGGAGCAAATCTAGAAGGAACCAGTGCTATCATCAATCCTCATACCGTTCATGATAGAGCATTATATGAAACAAATCTAAATTACTGTACTTTAATAGACGATGGGAATCTAGAAGAAATATATTATAGTCAAAGTACTTCATTGAATTATGTAAAATTTGCTACATTGAAGTCACAAAAAGCAAATAATCCAATGACTACACTACAGAAAAAACTAAATAAAGTTTTCAAGAAAAAAAGAAAAGATGAACTAAAATAGAAGGGAGAAAACTTATGGTTTCACTTAATATTAATCCAAATATACTTTCTCAATTACAACAAAATTATGATGCTAAAAAAGAAATTGCCACATTATTAAAAGGACAACTAATCAGATATAGTAAAAAAATATGGAAAAAAGAAAGAATTAAAATACAAAAAGATCTACTACAATGTTTATTACCTACATTGTTAGAAATCATAACAAAAGAGGAAGAAATTTTAAAATATTTAGATCTAAGTGAGGTCTCTTTTGATGATATGGATGTTAGCTATACGAATTTCAAAGATTCTAATGCCAATATTGATCCCCAAATGGTCAAAGGAAAAAAACTATACAAAGCCAACCTACAAAATTGTAATATGGTAGGAAAAGATTTTACTGGTGTTAATATACAGGGAGCAAACCTAGAAAATACAAATGCACAAATTAATCCACAATTAATAAAAGAAAAATCTCTTTATCGCACAAATGTAAAAGGGTGTACTTTTATTAATCAATCCTCCACCGATTCTATGAAAAGCAAACCTGCCGATTTTACCGGTGTTGATATTCAGTATGCAAATCTAGAAAATACGAATGCACAAATTGATCCACAATTAATAGAAAATAAATCTCTTGAACATGCAAATTTAAAGGGATTAGATTTATCTCATGCCAATTTTAAGGGAGTTGCTATATGTGGAGCAAACCTAGAAAGAACAGGTGCCATCATCAATCCTCATACCGTTGATTATAGAAACATCTGCGGAGCAAATCTAAATTACTGTACTTTAATAGACAATGGAAAATTGGAGGAAATAACATATAACGACTACACATCATTAAAACATGTAAAATTTTCTACGTTTGACCCACGAACAAAAAATATCTATCAAGACATCACAGAACATATTCAAACAGCATGTAATCCAAATACTACATTGCAGAAAAATCCAAATAAAGTTTTTAGTCCAAATATACTTTCTATATTACAAAATGACTCCGATGCAATCAAAAAAATTACCAAATTATTAAAAAGAAACCTAATAAAATATAGTAAAAAAAGATTAACAAAAGAAAGGATTAAAATAGAAAAGAATCTACTACAATGTTTACTACCAACATTATTAGTAATAACAGCAAACAACAACGAAGAGATTCTAAAATACTTAGATTTAAGTGAAGCCTCTTTTGCTGGTATGGATGTTAGAAATAATAATTTTAAAGACTCTAATGCCAATATTGATCCTCAAACGGTCAAAGACAAATCACTATTTTATACAAATTTAATGGGAGTAGATTTATCACATGCTAATTTTAATGGTGTTAATATTCAGTATGCAAACTTAGAAAATACGAATGCCCAAATTGATCCGCAATTAATTATAAATAAATCTCTTCATAGCGCAAACGTAAAAGGATGTACTTTTATTAACCAAGCTTCTCCTGATTCTATGAAAACAGAACCTGCCGATTTTACTGGCGTTGATATTCAGTATGCAAATCTAGAAAATACGAATACCCAAATTGATCCACAATTAATAAAAGAACAATCACTTTGGCACACAAATGTAAAAGGGTGTACTTTTATTAATAAGAAGGCTTCTTTTAATTCTATAAAAAGAGAATCTGCGGATTTTACAAATGTAAATATTGAAAGTGCAAACCTAGAAAATACGAATGCCCAAATTAATCCACAATTAATAAAAGGAAAATCTCTTTATCACACAAATTTAAAAGGATTAGATTTATCGCATGCCAATTTTAACGGTGTTGATATAGAAGCAGCAAATCTAGCAGAAACTGGGTCCATCATCAATCCCCATACAGTTGATGATAAGGAAATATCTGGAACAAATCTAAATTATTGTACTTTAATAGACAATGGAAATCTAGAAGGGATACATTATGATAAAAGCACTTCATTAAAACATGTAAATTTTTCTATATTGAATCCACAAACAGAAAATATCTTTCAAGATATTACAGAATATATTCAAACAGCAAGCACCCCAATTACTACATTACAGAAAACATTAAATAAAGTTTTTAAAAGATAAAAATAGAAAGGAGAAATTTATGATTTCGCTTAATATTAATCCAAATATACTTTCTCAATTACAACAGGATCCCGATGCAACGAAAAAAATTGCAACATTATTAAAAGAAGAATTAACAAAATATAGTAAAAAAATATGGAAAAAAGAAAGAATTAAAATACAAAAAGATCTACTACAATGTTTGCTACCTACATTATTAGAAATAATAACAGAAGAGGAAAAAATTCTAAAATATTTAGATCTAAGTGAAGCCTCTTTTGCTGGTATGGATGTGGTAGGTAAAAATTTTAAAGACTCCAATGCTAATATTGACCCCCAAACGGTCAAGAACAAAAACCTATGTAATACAAATTTAAAAGGGTTAGATTTATCGCATGCCAACTTTAATGGTGTTAATATTCTGTTTGCAAATCTAGAAAATACAGGTGCCCAAATTGATCCACAATTAATAGATGGAAAATCCCTTTGGGACACAAACGTAAAAGGATGTACTTTTATCAATCTATCTTCTCCTGACTCTATAAAAAGAGAACCAGCGGATTTTACTGATGTAAATATCTCGGGAGCAAATCTAGAGAAAACTGGTGCCATCATCAATCCCCATACCGTTCGTTATAAGCAAATCTGTGGAACAAAACTAGACTACTGTACTTTAATAGATGACGGAAAACTCAGAGGAATCGATTATGATAAAAGCACCTCACTCAAACATGTAAAATTTGCTGCATTGGAACCACACAATATCTATCAAGACATTACAGAATATATTCAAACAGCATGTAGTTCAAAACGAAATAAAGTGTTCAAGAAAAAATAAAAGATTCATAAAACAGGAAGGAGAAACTTTATGATTTCGATTGATATTAATTCAATTATACTTTCTAAATTACAAAATGATTCAGAGGCAAAAAAAGAAATTGCTACATTATTAAAAAGAGAACTAGTAAAATATAGTAAAAAAAGATGGAACAACAGAAGAATTAAAATACAAAAAGATTTACTACAATGTTTACTGCCTAAACTATTAGAAATCATAACAATAGAAGAAGAAATTTTAAAATACTTAGATTTGAGTGAAGTCTCTTTTGCTGGTATCGATGTCACATATACGAATTTTAAAGACTCGAATGCAAATATTGATCCACAAACAGTGAAAGACCAAACACTATATAAAACCAACTTACAAAATTGTAATATGGCAGGAGAAGATTTTTGGGACGTTTTAATCGAAGAAGCAAACCTAGAAAATACAAATGCCCAAATTGATCCACAATTAATAAAAAATAAATCTCTTTATAATACAAATGTAAAAGGTTGTACTTTTATTAACCGATCTTCTTCCGACCCTATGAAAAGAGAACCTGCGGATTTCACTGGTGTTGATATTCGCTTTGCTAATCTAGAAAATACGAATGCCCAAATTGATCCACAATTAATAAAAAATAAAACTCTTCATTACACAAATGCAAAAGGGTGTACTTTTATCAATTTATCTTCTCTTGATTCTATCAAAAGAGAACCTGCCGATTTTACTGGTATTAATATTGAGTATGCAAATCTAGAAAATACAAACGCTCAAATTGATCCACAACTGATATATAAAAAATCTCTTTATCACACAAATTTAAAGGGATTAGATTTATCGCATGCCAATTTTTATGGTGTTGATATATGGGGAGCAAATCTAGAAGCAACAGGAGCCATCATTAATCCTCATACAGTTGATGCTAAAATAATCTATGGAACAAATCTGAATTATTGTACTTTAATAGATGATGGAAAACTAAAAGAAATCAATTATGATAAAGATACTTCATTAAAACATGTAAAATTTTCTACAGTGGAACCACACAATATCTATCAAGACATTGCAGAATATATTCAAACAACCTGTAGTCCAATTACTACATTAAAGAAAACATTAAATAAAGTTTTTAAAAGATAAAAGGTTCCAAAAACAGAAAGGAGAAAATGTATGATTTCACTTAATATTAATCCGAACATACTTTCTCAATTACAACAAGATTCCGATGCAACCAAAGAAATTGCTACATTATTAAAAGAAGAATTAACAAAATATAGTAAACAAAGATGGAAAAAAGATAGAATTAAAATACAAAAAGATCTACTGCAATGTTTACTGCCTACATTATTAGAAATAATAACAGAAGAGGAAAAATTTCTAAAATATTTAGATCTAAGTGAAGCCTCTTTTACTGGTATTAACATCAGAGATAAAATTTTTAAAAACTCCAATGCCAATATTGATCCTCAAACAATCAAGGACAAATCTCTATGTAATACATATTTAAAAGGATTAGATTTATCTCATACCAACTTTAATGGTGTTAATATTCTGTTTGCAAACTTAGAAGATACGGGTGCACAAATTGATCCACAATTAATAAAAGATAAATCTCTATTTTGTACAAATGTAAAAGGTTGTACTTTTATTAACCAATCTTCCCCCGACTCTATAAAAAGAGAACCAGCGGATTTCACTGGTGTTGATATTAGTTATGCAAATCTAGAAAAAACTGGTGCCATTATAAATCCCCATACTGTTCGTGATAAGAACATCTGTGGAACAAAACTAGATTACTGTACTTTAATAGATGACGGAAAACTGATAGGAATCAATTATGATAAAGACACCTCACTCAAACATGTAAAATTTGCTGCATTGGAACCACACAATATCTATCAAGACATTACAGAATATATTCAAACAACATGTAGTCCAAAACGAAATAAAGTGTTCAAGAAAAATAAAAGATACCCGAAACAGAAAGGAGAAGATTTATGATTTCACTTGATATTAATCCAAATATACTTTCTAAACTACAAAAAGATTTAGAAGCAAAAAAAGAAATCGCCAAATTATTAAAAAGAGAACTAGTAAAATATAGTAAAAAAATTTGGAAAAAAGGAAGAATTAAAATAGAAAAAGATCTACTACAATGTTTACTGCCTACACTATTAGAATTAATAACGGAAAAAGAAGAAATTCTAAAATATTTAGATTTGAGTGAAGTCTCTTTTGATAATATTCGTGTTGCATGTAAGAATTTCAAAGACTCTAATGCCAATATTGATCCCCAAACAGTGAAAGACCAAACACTATATAAAACCAACTTACAAAATTGTAATATGACGGGAAAAGATTTTACCGACGTTATGATTGAATCAGCAAACCTAAAAAATACGAATGCCCAAATTGATCCCCAACTGGTATATGCCAAAAATTTGCAAGGTACAAATTTATATGGTTGCAATATGGCCGGAAAGGATTTCACCGATGTTGATATTCACTTTGCTAATCTAAAAAATACAGGTGCACAAATTGATCCCCAACTGGTATATGCCAAAAATTTGCAAGGTACAAATTTATATGGTTGCAATATGGCCGGAAAAGATTTTACTGACGTTGTGATTGATGAAGCAAACTTAGAAAATACGAACGCGCAAATTGATCCACAATTAATAAGAAGAAAATCTCTTTATCACACGAACGTAAAAGGATGTACTTTTATCAATCAATCTTCCCCTGATTCTATCAAAAGAGAACCTGCGGATTTTACTGATGTAGATATTCGCTATGCCAATCTAGAAGATACGAATGCCCAAATTGATCCTCAACTAATAGAAGACAAATCACTCATTGACACAAATTTAAAGGGATTAGATTTATCGCATGCTAATTTTTATGGTGTTAATATATGGGGAGCAAATCTAGAAGGAACAGGTGCTATCATTGATCCTCATACCGTTCAGGAGAAAAGAATCTATGGAACAAATCTAAACTACTGCACTTTAATAGATGATGGAAAACTAGACGGAGTGATTTATAACCCCTATGATTCATTTAAATATGTCACTTTTTTGGCAAACTCTCCCCTATCAACAGAAAATATCTACCAAGATATCACAAAATATATTCAAAAAAAATGTAAGCCAAGCACAGATATTACAGAAAAAATAACGAAAGTCTTTAAGAAAAAGAAAGGATAAAATATATGAACGATAAAAATCAAGTAATCCAAAAAGAATTAACAAACGAAGAAGCTAATAAATTAGTAAGTTTAATTATTGAAAAATTAAAAAAATATAAACGAAAAAAAAGAATTGCCATTGACGAAGAAGTTTTAAACCTAATATTAGGAAGATTATTATCTAAAATTAGAAAAAATGATTCTCTTGCTTCTTTATCCCTATTAACGAAAATCGATTTCAGTGGTATTTCTTTTCAAGGAATTGACATTCATGGAATTGATTTTACAAACACCAATGCCCAAATTGATCCGCAATGTGTATATGAAAAAGATTTAAGCAACGTAAATTTATCTGGTTATAATATGGCGGAAAAAGATTTTACTGGTGTTTTGATTGCCGGAGCAAACCTAGAAAATACGAATGCCCGAATTGATCCTCAATTAATAAAAGGAAAATCCCTACATGACACGAATGTAAAAGGATGTACTTTTATTAATAAATATGCTTCTCCCAATACTTTAAAACCAGAACCAGCTAATTTTACCAATGTAGACATTCGAGGAGCAAATCTAGAGAATACTAATGCTCAAATTGATCCCCAACTGGTATATGCCAAAAATTTGCAAGGTACGAACTTAAAAGGAATTGATTTATCAAATAAATCGTTTGCACAGGTTTGGATCACAGGTGCTAACCTAGAAGGAACCAATGCAAATCTTAATCCTCATATCAATCATAGTTTTGAAAATGACATTTATATTAGCCCTAATTATTACCGAAAAGATATTTATGATTTAAGTTATACTTGCTTAAAAGGTCTAGATTTATCAAAAGTAGACTTTCAAGATGTTAAATTATATTATACCAATTTAGAAAATACAAAAGCACATATTAATGTTTATTCCTTCCCTGATAACACACTAAGAGGTTGTAACTTCCGAGGATGCACTTTTGGGGATGATTATGATAACATGTTTGAAAATATAGATGTAGAAGAGGCTATTTTTGCAGGAACAAATGCAAAAATCGACCCACAATTGGTAGAGGGAAAAAGTTTATTTCATACAAATCTAGAAGGTTGCAATATGGAAAAAGAAGACTTTTCAGATGTTAATATTGAAAATGCAAATCTAAAAAATACAAATGCCCATATTAATCCATACCAAGTAGAAAAAAACAGTATTAAGGGAACAAACTTAACGAATTGTATCCTATATGCAGAAAAATCTTTAAGTGATATTGAATATGATTCTGATACCATTCTGACCAATACTACTTTCGTTTCCGAAAGTGTTTATGAAACTGCTTCTTCTTATCTAGAAGATATATTTGAGCATCCATTCATACATAAAATAAAAAAAGAAAAAGGTCATCAAAAGAAACTTCGCTTCCCATTTTTTCAAAAAAAATAACCCATGCTATCGTGGGTTTTCTTTTTTTATTCCATATCTTCTAATTTATCATATGCTTTTTTTGCCATATTTTTGGCCATATTCTTAGCGTCTTGCATCATATTAGGATTTTTTTTCATATACATATATCCTGCTACTCCCATTCCTCCTAACATTGCCGCCATAAGCATACCTTTTTTCATATCTTTCATCTTCTCACCTCTATCTTTATTATGATAGATTTTTGTTATTTTATACCATTTACTAAAAATTCTTTGATGGTTGTCTTTCGATCGGTAGATAAATTTTTAGCAGCTAATTTTAAAGCAGCTTTTTCACCAATAATATATAACTGTTTTTTACTTCTAGTAATTGCCGTATAAATTAATTTACGATATAACATTTTACTATATCCTCTCACACAAGGCAAAATCACAACATCAAATTCACTTCCCTGTGCTTTATGAATAGAAATCGCATAAGCAAGACGAAAATAATTAAAATTCGTTGGTGTATATTTTACTATATTCTGATCAAAACGGATATGAATTTCTTTTTTCGGAGCAGAAATAATTTTTTCAATAATGCCAATATCTCCATTATATACATTTTCATCAGGCATATTCAAAAGCTGGATGACTTTATCTCCTTCTCGGAATAATACCTCTCCTACTTGCATCTCTTTTTTTGTTTCTTCTTTTGGATTAAAAATCATTTGAACTTGTTTATTAATTTCATCAATTCCATTGAGTGTCTTATACATAGGAGCTAAAATTTGAAACTTTTTATAAGATAAATCTTTATAAGTTCTTGCAATTTCCATTAGATTAGACATAACATCCCTACTATTACATTCAATAAAAGTAAGATCTTCTTCTTGATTAAATACTTCTTCCTTTACCTCTCCTTCACGAACATCATACGCAAGAGACAAAATATTGGAATCTTTTTGTTGACGATATAATTCTTTTAATTCTACCACCGCTAATTTTTTACTGTCGATTAAATCTTTTAACATTTGTCCTGGACCGACCGATGGTAATTGATGATCATCCCCAACCATTACAATTTTACAATTTGCAGAAATTCCTTTTAAAAGACTCGCCATTAAATAGGTATCAATCATACTCACTTCATCTAAAATAATAAATTCTGCCTTGCTTTTATTATACTCATTTACCTGAAATTTATTAGTTTCTTTTTGCCACTTTAAAAAGCGATGAATCGTATAGGCAGGAAGTGACGTCGCCTCTTTCATTCGTTTGGCAGCTCTTCCCGTAGGAGCAAGTAATACTAATTTTTGTTCCAACTCTTCATAAGAAAGACGATTACCAATACGATAAAGTTCACAAATTGCTTTCATAATTGTTGTTTTTCCTGTCCCTGGTCCTCCCGTAATAATTAAGAAATCTTTCATAAAACTTTCTTTAATTGCTTGGTGTTGTTCTTTATTATATTGAATTTCTAAGAAAGACTCAATTTCCTGAATCTTAATATCTAATTGTTTTTCCTTACGATCTGGATTACTTGCTAAAAGTCGTAGCCGTTTAACGATCAACGTTTCTGCCTCATACATTTCCTTTAAATAATAATTCGTATCCTTTTTTATAATTTGCATATTTTTTTCTAGTTGTACTAGTATCTCTTCATAGGTTTCTTCCGTAATTTCTGTTTGTAATACCCGTGGAAGGACAAAAAAGATTTCTTCTTTTTGATAAAAACTATGTCCATAAAGATTACTAAGTTCTTCCATAATATATAGAATGGATGCTTGAATACGAATTGGATCTTCTTTTTTGATGCCCATCTTCAATGCAACAAAATCAATTTTTTTAAAACTCATTCCATAAATATCTCTTACAATTTGATAAATATTTTCCTCTATGATTTTTTTCGTTCGTTCTTTATAAAAATTATACACAATCATGGCATCTTTCGTAGAAAAACCAATATCACCTAAATATAAAATTACCTCATAACTAGCTTCATATTCTTTTAATTTATGATGCAAAGTATCAATATTTTTTTTCGTAATTCCCGGAATTAAAATTAAGTTATCGGGATTTTCTAAAATGATTTGCAAGGTATCTTTCCCTAAAACACTAACAATAGCTTGTGCTTTCTTTTCTCCAATTCCTTTAAATAGACCACTCGTTAAAAAGTCTACAATAGCATCTTTTTCTTCTGGTTTTGTTCTTTCATATCGTTCTACTTGAAATTGTTCTCCATATTTGGGATGATTTATCATTTTACCATAAAAAAGATAAGTATCCATTTCATTTAATTCATGAAAATAACCGGTAAATGGAATCATTCTTCCAATATATTTGGAAAATGTATCATCATTCGTATCTTGTACTTTAAATAATCCAATATAATATCCGGAAGTACTTTGATAAATCGTTTTTTTGTAATTTCCTTTTATGTACGTTTCCATTTCTAACTCCTTTGATTATTCGGCAATACAGTATGGATATTCTACTTTTTTAATTACTGCTGTTGCCACATGATTTTGTGGTTCTTTTCGCATCAATTTTACCAGAAGATAATTACTAGTATGCCCAATACTTTCTTTATCGCCTTCTTTTTCAATTAACACTTCCACCTTTTTTCCAATTTGCTTTTTCATATACTCCGTTTCTAATTCTTGAGATAATGCAATAAGTCTTTTCGCTCTTGTTTTCTTCACATCACTAGACACTTGATTTGGCATATTGGCTGCTTTGGTTTTTTCTCTTTTACTATAAGGAAACACATGAATTTTACTAAATTGAAATTTTTTACAAACGGCAAGAGTCTCCTCAAAATCTTCCTCTGTTTCTCCTGGAAAACCAACAATAACATCGGTTGTAATAGAAATATCTTTTCTAATACGACGAATTTTTTTCAAAATTTCTTCATATTCTTTCAAATCATATTTTCGCATCATTGCCTTTAAAACAGAATCACTTCCTGCTTGTAAGGGAATATGTAAATGATCTACAATGACCTTATTTTCTTTTATCACATCTAACACTTCATCTGTTAATTCTGTAATTTCAATCGATGAAATACGAAGACGAAATAACCCCGGAATTTTTACAATTTCTTTTAATAAACTAGCAAAATTCGTATGAAGATCAACTCCATAATTACCTGTATGAATCCCTGTCAAAACAATCTCTAAATAACCATGTTGTACAAGACTATGAATCTCTTTTAATACTACATCCTTTTCTTTACTACGACACTTTCCACGCACAAAAGGAATGATACAATAACTACAAAAGTTTTCACAACCATCTTGAATTTTAACAAACGCTCTAGTTCTAGAAGGAAACGCATCAATATACATATTTTCAAATGTTCGCAATGGAACTTCATCAACTTTTTCTACTTTTTGTTTTGTCGCAAACCATTCATCTAATAAGGACACAATTTTTGATTTATTCTGATTTCCAAGAGTAATATCTACCCCCTCGATATCTAATTTCTTTTTTGCCGCAACAAAACAACCCATGACTACAATACAAGCATCTGGATTACGACGAATCGCACTACGAATCATTTTTCTAGATTTACTATCGCTTGCATTGGTAACAGTACAAGTATTAATAATATAGACATCACAAAAATCGGTAAAATCCTTTACTTCATAGTGATTGCGTTTTAATTCTTGAATAATATATTCACTCTCATAAGTATTTACTTTACATCCCAAAGATAAAATTCCTACACTTCTCATTTTACCACTGCTTTCTTTTTCTCTCCACATATTAGTGAGTAGATTATACCATATTTACTACAAAAATTCAATCTAATATATGATACACAAAAAACTACTTTTCACAAAAAAACAGGCTATCATTTTTAGCCATGCTTTTTATTTCTTTCTTTAAGAGTTTAACTTTTTTTGAAGTTCTCTTAATGTCATTAAAAACTCATTTGTCTTTTTAATTTCTTCATCCAGTTTCTCATAATTTGCCGTATTTTCTAACTCAATATCCTCCGTACTTGGTGCTCTAGCTTCAATACCATAAATCGGCGAAATCACTGGACTACGTTTAAATTTCTTTTCTTCTGAATAAGGAGGTAATGGTTCTGATTTTATGGTATAAAAATCATCTAAAACCATTTGCTCTTTCACAGATTCTGTCGTTTTCTTTTCTAATTCTTCTGTAATATTTTCAATTAATACTGGTTCCTCATAAAAAGTATCCGCTACTTTTTCTTCTTTCATTTGTTTTTCTAAGTCAGAAAGACTAATGGGAGCCGTTAATTCATCATGCATTTCTCGCATTTCATTTTTCTCAGCCAATTCTTTACTCTTTTGTAATAATTCTTCTAAACTAATAATTGCATTTTCTTCTTGTTCTTCCTCATACGCTGTTAAATCAATATTATTTTCTGTCTGTGCTTGTTCCAACTCTTGTGTTAATTTAGCTAATGCTTCTTGTGCTTCGGTTGGATTTGGCTCTATATCCGTATAAACTAATGCTTCTTTTTCATCTTCTTGTTTCGTTTCTAGATCTTCTAATGCTTCTACTTCAGGTTCTTCTTTTATCTCTATTTCACTTGGAGTAGATATCGTCTCAAGAAGAGGAATTTCTTCTTGTTTCTTCTCTAAGACAGGAACATCATAAGCAACAGGTGATACAGCTTCATCCACAGATAAAGCATCATTTTGCACCTCTTCTACTTCTTGTTCTTGGATTTCTTCAACAATCTGATTTAACTCTTTCGTATTTTGTTTTCTTTTCCGTTTATAATAATTCTTATCAATAAAATAGACAATAATACATAATCCACAAGCAATTGCTGCCGCAATATATACTACAACAATTTCCTGAGATGTTAAAAATTCAACTAATTCGTTCATCTTTTCACCTCTTGTATTATAAGAATATCACAGGAATCAGAATCTGCAAAGAAATAACCTTTTTTAATTTTTGCATCTTGACATTTTTTTACGTTCGATTGACAATAATTTAATTGACAATTGTTTACACTTTTATGGATCCTATCCTCTATTAACATCATATCATACATTTTTTTATAATGATAGATTTTTTTTATTTTTTTTGCATATATCTTACTATGAAAGAAAAATTTATCAAATCAACAATCATTTTATTAATTGGTGGATTTCTCACAAAACTACTGGGTATGATTATTAAAATTGTAATGAGCAGGATGATTGGAACCGAAGGATTAGGTCTTTATATGATGATTCTACCTACTTTTTCCCTATTTATTGGAATTAGTCAATTTGGTCTTCCTACTGCCTTATCAAAACTCATCGCTGAAGATAAAAAGAACAATAAACGATTATTTTTTTCTATCATTCCTATTATCTTTATCGTAAATATTATCTTAATGATTATCATTCTATTATTAGCCCCTATTCTAGCCAAATATCTTCTTCACAATACACAAGCAACCTATGGTTTACTCGCAATTGCCTTAGTAATTCCTTTTACTAGCATTTCTAGTATTTGCCGTAGTTATTTTTTTGGAAAAGGCAGAATGTTTCCTCATGTCATCTCGAACCTATTAGAAGATGTCGTTCGACTGTCCTTAATGATAATTGGAATCCCTTTCTTCTTACCGAAAGGAATAGAATATGCAGTTTGTTATATTATTTTATCTAATATCATTAGTGAAGGTTGTTCCATACTCATTTTATTTTTCTTTTTACCCAAACAAATACAAATTAAAAAACAAGATCTCCTCCCCAGCAAAAACTATATGAAAGAAAGTTTATCTATTGGTATC
>CANQFX010000014.1 GCA_947600015.1 uncultured Bacilli bacterium | reverse complement strand
TCTTATAGATTCAATTAATTTTCTTCTTTGGCAACTACTGTTTTTCCTTTGTAGGTTCCACAATGTTTACATACACGATGTGGTTTAATCATTTCACCACAATTTGGACATTTTGTCATGCCAGGAATATCCATCGCGTTATGACTTCTTCTCATTCTTTTTCTTGTTTTAGAAACTTTACGAAAAGGAACGGCAAACATTTGAATGTCTAATTTCATCATTTTATCACTCCTCTTTAAAATCTTTTAATAAATCATTGAACGGATTATTCTGATTTTTTACTTCATCCTCGCGGACTAATCTCCATCCATCCCCATGAAATTTACTGAGATCTTGTACCTTAGTAAACTGTAAGGGGATCTCTAGTACTATATTTTCCCATAAAAATTGAAATATATCAAGTATATTTTCCGTTTTTTTACAATTTTGTTCTAAAAAATCATGATATTCTATAGAAAATGGATATTCTACGAATTCTAAAGAAATAGAATCTTCTAATACCATATTTCCAATGATCGTACAATCCACATATTCTCTTTCAACCAAATCTTCTCCTACTCGAATAGAGATTTTTCCTTTTACCTGAATATGATTCAATTCCTTAATTTCTGTATTTTCAAAATACTCTTTTGGAATAGAATAAGAATTTGTAATATCAATTTCTTCTACTGTTTTACTATGTAATAAACTTAAATCTATATCCATATTTTCTCCTTTATCTTACAGCTAAACTAACATCATTTTCTAACACTTGAATAATTCCATGATAATGCATATTAGTCGTATTTAAAAATGGAGCCTCACTACTAATCCAAACACGAATCACATAATCTGCTTTCTCTAATCCTTTTAAAGTATCGATTACTAAATTATTATCTTTTAAATCATTTAATATATAGATTTCATTTTCTAAATCATTTTTCTTAACTGCAACTTTTAATAATTTTTTATCAATCATTCTATCACTACAATTATCTTCTATCATTTGAGTTTGATCATCTACTAATCTAATTTTATAATTTACATCCTGATCTAGTTTATTCGTAATGGTCAACGTATAAGCAGTAGATGCCAATCCAACAGAATCTGTCACAGGAGTAAATCTAGTTAGGGTAATTTTATCTCCATTTTTCTCATGAAACATAACATCAAGAGACTCAGAATCATAATCTACATTTCTTTCTCCTTTAAATTTATAATAAATATGATAAGTAGAAAATAGAGCAATAAGTAAAATGATGGTAATAATGATCCCACTTTTAATTAATTCTTTTTTCCTATTATAATACATAACTACACCTCTTCTATAATCTTAATTCGTAGCATTTATTTCGTCAATTCTTTTTTTAAAACTCATTCTAGTTTTTTTCTGCAATTACTTTATTTGCGACTGTAATCGCAACTTCCTTAGTAGCACAGGTAAATAAAAACAAATTACTATGGCAAAAAAGACTTCCTTTAATTTTGGTTTTTTCTTCGAGTTCCTTACCAACAAATCCACCCCATTCTTTGGGAAAATCGATTCTTGCCGTCTTATCTTCTACAGATTTTGGTATCGTTTTTATCGCATATCCACCTCGGTTCGAAGGAAAGATTACAAAATAAATTTCTTTTCCTTTGGCATCAGATAAAACAACTTCCTCATATGGCATATACTCTTCTAATATTAAAATATGATTTTGTACATTTGTTAACGCTTCTAACACTTTCTTTTTTGCTTTTTGTTTCCCTATCATTTGATTTTGCACCTGTAAAAAAATCATTTGGGCAACTTCTACTGCTTTTAAAAACTGTTCTTTCTCATCCGTTTTACTAGCATATGCTGGATTAAACCATTTAATCGCATCACTAATCGTTTTCACTTTATAGTTTGCTGTAATATTGGGAAAATTCCCATTATCTATAGCATCAATTCCCTCAATGAGCTCTTTATCAATTCCTACAAAAACATCTTCTCTTTCCTCTTCGGGTATCTCTTTTAAATATTCTCGTCCCAATTCTTTCCATAATAAACCAAAAGAAGAATACTTAATCCCATTTTCTCGTAATAATGCATCTGCTTGATGATGATCAAATTTTTGACCACCAATATCATAAAGATATGCACCCTCTGGAACCTCTTCTACTTTTACTTCTGGTGTTCGAAATACTTTTATATCCTTTAAATATAATGCTAAAAAAGCAGTAGCAAACACTTCATCGGCATGCATCGTTCCACTGTGAGTAATACAATTGGCCTGAGTAATATCATCAACTATTTTTATCACATCATTTTCCCCTCTCTAGATTTTATACTCCCTCTCTAAGCAATTATTTTATCATACTTGATAAAAATTTCCAACAAGAGAAAAGAAAACTGCGTTCACCTGCAGTTTCTTATATTAACCCGTTTTATTTACTTTTCTTAATAAAAGTAAAGTATCAGAAGAATCAATTTTTCCATCTTGATTGATATCGGCTGCTCTTTTTTGTACTTCATCAAATTTCACTAAATTAACAATATATCGTTCCAATAATAATACATCACTAGCATCAATTGTTCCATTTTCATTAATATCGCCAATAGTATAATACTTCGTCCCTGGACTTAAAACTGAAATGCGTCCTGTAACATATTTTAAAATTAATTCTGCATCTAATGCATCAATGATATTATCACCATTAACATCGGCTTTTTTGATTTGCGTAGCTGTCAAAGTAGTTGTTTTCGCAATATGTTTTTCTACTAATAAAGCATCTGCTGATTCGACCTTTCCATTTCCATCGACATCTCCATAAATCAACTTTTCTGAAGCATTTGGAGTCGATGAGGTTGTTGGGTTGCTTGGTGTAGAAGGTTTTGGAGTACTAGGAGTACTAGTATTAGGGGTACTAGTATTTGGTGTTGTACTACCTTGATTTGGAGTAGTAGAAGAATTTTCAGAAGTGGAATTATCCACTACCTCATCTTCTTCCTTAATTTCTGGAGCGGGAACCAAACCTGTTGTAATTTGTAGTACCATGTTAGCATCTTCCGCATTAATTTTTCCATCTTGATTGACATCCGCAGCCAATTTTTGAATCTCTGTTAATTTTTTATTTCCCGTAATTGCTTTAGAAATCAGTAGAGAATCTTCGGCAGAAATTGTGCCATCTTCATTCACATCACCTAAAGTATAATATTTTACTTTGATATCGATAATAGGAAATTCTTTTATTTTCCCTACAATATAATAACTCGTTAATTCGGCATCTAAAAGCGTTACATTACCATCCCCCGATACATCAGCCAATACACTTTGATAACCAGTTAATGTTTTTTTCGCTGTAATATATTGTTCAATCAACAAAGTATCTGCACTTGTAATTTTACCATCTTGATTGACATCTCCTGCTTCATAACCGTACTTTTTTCCTTCAATTGGAAATTCATCAATGGATTTTACTGTCTTCTTTAATATTAATTGTGCATCTAATTGATCAATTTTTTTATTTCCATCAACATCAGCGAGTCTTTGTTGTTCTTCCGTCAATTGCTTCGTCCCTGTAATATGATTCAATACAAGAAGCGCATCATCTGCTTTGATCTCACCATCTTGATTGATATCGCCATAAGCAATTCCTCCCGCATGAAATAGTTTAGAAGTAATACCTGTATTTTTAAACACTTTACTTTGCAACACAACAAATCCCACGACGGCAACAACGATAACAACCACGATCACAAGAATTTTTTTCATATTGTCATTGTTTTTCTTTTTCTTTTTTGCTTTTTTCTTTGCATGTTGTTCCTCTTCAATTAAATCATCATAAACAATAAAATTCCTTTTATCTTTTTTCATATCGTTTCCTCCTATTTTACTTATAATATAGATCCCTTTTTCTTTCAAGCATTTTATCCAAAAAAATGTAAAGTATTTACAATCGCTTATTTATATTTTGTAAAGAAAAAAAGAAAAAATGTAAACGAATTTACATTTTAATCAATGGTTGATATTTCATCACAATTTGCTCCGCTACTTTTATGCCATCCATAGCAGAAGTAGTAATTCCACCCGCATAACCTGCACCTTCACCACAAGGATAGATTCCCAAAATATTGGATTCGCTACATTCATTTCTTTTCATTTGAATAGGAGAAGAGGTTCTACTTTCTACCCCTGATAATAAAACATCCGAAAAATCAAAATTTTTAATTTTCTTGCCAAAGACAGGAAAGGCTTCTTTTATGGCATCACTTACAAAAGATGGTAATACTTCATTTAAATTGCTAAAAACATATTCTCCTTTCATTTTAGGATGAATCATTCCGAATGCTGTTGTTTTCTTATTTTCTACAAAATCTTGATATCGTTGGATAGGAATCTTCCCTTTTCCTTGTTGATAAGCAAGTTCCTCTAATTTTCTTTGAAACTCCACTCCAGACATCACTTGATTTCCAAAATCTTTGGGTCCAACCGAAACGACAATAGCACTATTCGCATTCCCACTATCTCTTCGATAATTACTCATACCATTAATAACTAATCGTTTCTCTTCGGAAGAAGCATTAATCACATAACCGCCAGGGCACATACAAAAAGAATAAACCCCACGATTTTCTTTTTTGGTTTGATAAGCAAGTTTATAATTTGCCTTGGGTAAAAGAAAATCTACTTTTCCATATTGAGCTTCATCAATCCAACTTTGAGGATGTTCTACTCGCACCCCTACAGCAAAAGCCTTAGGATGCATTGCAAGTCCTCTTTCATATAACATTTGAAAAGTATCACGAGCACTATGACCAATAGCTAATACTAATTGATTACAGGGAATTTTCATTTTATGATTGACTTCAATCGCTACCAGTTTTTCATTTTTGATTTCTACATCTGTTAATACCGTATGGTAATAAATCTCTCCACCCATAGATAAAATTTTATTACGTATATTTTTTACTACTTCTCGCAATAAATCCGTACCAATATGGGGATATTTTACATACATAATCTCTTCTGGAGCACCATGTTCTACAAAAATTTCAAATACTTTCTTTCCTCGAAACATTTTATCTTTGACTAACGTATTTAACTTGCCATCAGAAAACGTTCCCGCTCCCCCTTCACCAAATTGAACATTCGAATTTTCATTTAATTTTCCGGAAGTCCAAAACGCTTCCACTGTCTTAATACGATCTTCTATCTTTTCTCCACGTTCTATCATAATTGGACAATAACCTTGTTCCGCTAAAAGATAGGCACAAAAAAGTCCTGCTGGTCCACTGCCAACAATAATTGGTCGCGTTTTTAGTTTTTCTTTTCCTGGTGTTACCCATTGATAAGCTTCTTGTGGCGCAAGGAAAATATCTTTTCCCTGATTTTTCTTTAATACCATTTTTTCTTTTTTTACTTCTACATCCACTTCATAAACATCATATAATTTTTTCTTTTCTCGTGCATCCAATGACTGTTTCACAATCGAAAATGAAAGAATATCATGTTTAGAAATATGAAGTTTTTTTGCTATCTCATCTAATAAATCCACTTGTTTTGGTAGTTTAATTTTTAATTGTCTAATGCGAATCATATTCTTCTCCTTTACAACTTTTTCCCGCAAGCATACCACTAATCCAAGCAAAAGATAAATTATAACCACCACAGTCTCCTACGACATCTAATAGTTCTCCAACAAAATATAAATTCTTTTGTTTTTTTGATTCCATCGTCTCTAACACAATTTCGGAAAGAGGAATGCCTCCACTACAAGCCTGAGCCTCTTCATAAGAGTAAGTATCCACTATATTTAAAGAAAAAGCAGTAATGGTTTCAATGAATTTATCTTGTTCTTTTTTTTGTAAATTTTCCCATAATTGATTAGATTTAATTCCACTTTCTTTTAAAAGTACTTGAACCAATTTAGGATGTAAAATAGCATCTAGTAATTCCTCTATTGTTCTATTTTTTACTAATTTACTTTGTTTTTGAAACCATTCCTCATAAGATATATTTTGTTCTTTTAAAAAGGGAAAAAAATTCATTTTTACTACTTCTTTTTTTCCCTGTTGCAACCCTTTTTTAATATAATAACTTAAATTAAATGTACAAATCCCACTAATTCCATCTGCCGTTAATTGTACCTCTCCTTTTTCTTCTTTTATTTTTCTTCCTTCTTCTTCTAATGTTAAAATTACATCGGTACGAATCTTTTGCCAATCGTTAACCTTCTTTTCAGCAATTAATTTTACTAAAGAAGGAAGTGGAGAAATTATCGTATGATGAAAACTTTTCGCAAACGAATAACCCATGCCCGTAGAGCCTGTTTTAGGGCAAGCATAAGAACCAGTTGCGACAATTACTTGATCAAAGACTAGTGTCCCTTCAGAAGAAAAAAGGAAAAACTGATTGTTTTCTTTTTTTATTTTTGTCACAAGAAAATTGGTTTTTATCTCTATTTTCCTTTTTTCTACTTCCTTGACAAGTACATTTTTGATGGTACTTGCTTGATTAGAAAATGGATAATAATAACCATTTTTAATTTTTGGAACAATCCCAAGGGAAGCAAAAAAATGAAGAATTTCTTGTTTGTTTTCTTCTGTAATTATTTTTGTTAATAAATTATCTTCTTCACTGTGATAGTGTTCTATATTTTGATCTTCATTCCAATAATTACATTTCCCATTTCCTGTCATTAACAATTTTTTACCACAAGTAGAATTTCTTTCTAAAATCACTACTTGATTGGTTTTATTTTTGGCATAAATTGCCGCAATCAGTCCAGAGGCTCCTCCACCAATTACTGCTACTTTCTTCATATCATCACCTTATTTGCATTATATCATGCTTTTACTTCCTTTTTGTATTTTTCTTTTGATACACTAAAATCGCATCGAGAATGTCTTCTTCAAAACGAATTCCTTTAACGCCTTGAAAATTAAAGAGTTCTACTGGAAACATTTGAAATACATTTTCTAAGTTATAAATAGGATCCCAATCTTCTTGATATGGTGTATCTCTTTTTGTATCATATAAATAAGCAAATAACATCTTCCCCTGATCCGTTAAATGTTCCGTCAAAGAATGAAAAAGTTCTTTCATTTGTTCAAGTTCATAATAAGCAGCGATATTTGATAAAAATATATTATCATATTGTTTATTTAATTTTAAATGAAAAAGATCTCCTGTAATAAATTTAGGATGAAATGTAGATACTTGTTGTTTCGCTTCGCAATACGTCTTTTCATCTTTTAAATAAAGATTCATATGTCGAAGTTGTTTACTTCGTTCTTCATCCATTTCAAACATTTGTGTTCTTATATCTTCATGAGAAAAGGTCGAAAATAATTCATCCCAAAACAAATAAGATTCATAATCTAATAATCTTAATGTTCTTTTCATTTTTTCATAAAGTTCTTTTTGAAATACTTCTTTATTATCTCTACAAAATTTTGGATAATCTTTATAACAAAAGAAATGGAAAAACTCCTCAAAATTAAGTTCCATCATCCCTGCTTTTTTTAAATAAAAATACTCTTTGGCATAAGGACAAATATCAACTAAAGTAATATCATGACAACCTTTCATAATTGCATTCATTACTTGATCAGAAGAAGAACCAACCGTAAGTAAAGATTGATCCTTTAAATCAAAAAAATCAAGATAACCAGAAATATTTTCTGTAGTAAAAGGGTAAAGCCTAGAAAACACTGTTTTTGGCCTAGAATATCCTACAATATAATGATCCCCACACATCTGTATTGCAGATGCTAACTTTTCTTCAAAATAGGTTTCTTCATTTTCCACGATATCCCCTCATTTCTTGGGGTGTTATTATACTATAAATGCTCATAGATTGCAAGAAATCTTCTCTCTTGCAATCTAACTTTTTGAAATATTTAAAAGAATGCCAATCGAAACCATACTAATTAATAAACTACTACCACCATAACTTAAAAATGGAAGGGTAACTCCCGTTACAGGAATCATCCCAATCACCACCATTAAATTCATAAGTGTTTGAAAAATAATTTGAAAAACCATTCCAAAAGATAAATATTTAGAAAAAGAATCTTTGGTATGAGTTGCGATCTTTATTCCTCGAAATAATAACATAGAAAAAAGACCTACCACAATAAATGCTCCTACTACACCAAACTCTTCAGCAATAATAGAAAAAATAAAATCCGTTTGTGGTTCGGGTAAATAAAAATGTTTTTGAATAGAATGTAAAAAACCAGTGCCCAATAATCCCCCTGGACCTATGGCATAAAGACTTTGAATAATTTGAAACCCCGTACCTAAAGCATCACTCCAAGGATCAATAAAAGAAGTAATTCGATCCATTCGATAAGGCGCAATCAAAATTAAGATTACTACACCAACGAAGCCAAGCAATCCCATTCCCAAAAAGAATTTCATATTAACTCCAGCAACAAACAACAATGAAATAATAGATACCACTAAAATCAATCCTGTTCCTAAATCTGGTTGTAACATAATAAGACCAAAAAATAAAATAGTAATTCCTAAAATAGGAAAAACACCTTTTTTATAACTTTTTAAAAATTTATTACTGTTAGATAAATATTTACTAGTAAAAATAATGAGCCCTAGTTTTGCTGCTTCACTAGGTTGAATTCCTAAAGGACCAATTCCAAACCAAGAACGGCTTCCATTCCTGATGCTCCCTATTCCTGGAATTAAAACTAAAACTAGTAAAATAAAACATAAAAATAAAATTTGATTTGCTTTTTCATAATACTTTTGATAAGGAATTTTAGAAGTAATAAATAAAACCAAAAAACCAAGACAAATAAAAATAGCTTGATATTTAAAATAATGAAACGAATCTCCAAACTTATAATCTGCCCAAATACTAGAAGCAGAATAAATCATAATAAGACCAAACAAAGATAATAAAACGACTGTCACGAATAATAGTTTATCCATTTTTTTCTTCATTTTTTCACCTACTATAGTATATGGAGTAAAAAAGAAAAAAAGAACGAATGTACTCGCTCTTTCTTATAAACTATCAATAAACTCGCTTCTTCTTCCTTTAACACTATCACTATATACCAAAACATAAGGACGACGATCACAGGGTCCTTCAAGTTCTTGCATTATATTAAAATAGTTTCTTATTGCTCTCTCCTTTGCTTCCCATTTTTTTTCTAATTCTTTTTCTATTTCCTCATTCTTTTTAATATCACGTATTTTTTTCATATCTTCTGTGAATCGCTTCAGCATTTCTAAATAGACCTTTTCATCTTTTGTTATGGAATCAATTAACTGTTTTAATTCGTTATAGGATATCTTTTCAATCGAATTAATATTAAAAGTAGGCACATGCATTTCCGTTGGAGCTAACGTATCTCCTTCTATCATTCGTACAGAAGGACATTGCTGTTCTGCTTTTGCTTTTGCTTGTTCATATTGTTCTTTTGTCTTATCAGAAAGTTTTTTTATATCTGTTTCATATTGATTTAACAATTCTTCTTGTTCTAAAAAGAATTGATTTTTTTCCAGATCTTCTTTTTCCGTATTCAAATGAAAAAAAGTCTTCATAGAAAATATCGCAATTAAACAACCGATGATATTAATAGGAACAGGAAAACCAACGGCAACACAAGCAGGAGCAATTGCCGTGGCAAAAAAGAAGGCCATAAATGCTTTTATTCTACTCTTATGATTGCCATATTCTCTAACTTGTGCTTTCATTTGTTTTAATATTTCTAATTCTGCATCTCGAGTATAAGGAATCACATCTTCTCTATGAGACGCATAGTGCACAATAATATTTCCCTTTATAATTTCATAGTTTAATATAAATGCATCTTTTTCAGCTTTTCCACGTAATTCACAATAATTCTTCATAGGATCTCCTTTCGTATCTGCTATTCTAATACTTTACCTTTTTTCTGTCAATTCTTTTTCCATAAAAAAAGAACATCTCTGTTCTTTATAACCATACACCAAAAATAATACCTGCCATAGCAAGAACCAAACCGGCAACCCAGAAGAGTTTTACAATATCTGTCTCTTGCCAACCTAATTTTTCAAAGTGATGATGAAGAGGTGTCATTAAAAATAATTTTTTATGTAATACTTGCACCCAAAACGTTTGAATAATAACACTAAGTGTTTCAATTACAAAGATTCCGGCTACTACTAAAAGCGTTAATTCTCTATGAGTTAATATGGCAATTGTTCCCATGGCAGCACCTAAAGCCAAAGAACCCGTATCCCCCATAAATACTTTAGCTGGATACGTATTATAAATTAAAAAGCCAAGCAAACTTCCCACCAAAATCAAACTAAATATTCCAATATCTTCAAAGCCAACCACTAAAGAAATTAAACTAAAAGCAATAAAAGCAATCGCCGAAAGTCCTCCCGCTAAGCCATCAAGGCCATCCGTTAAATTTACTGCATTACTGGCCCCAACTAAAACAAACAGAATGCATAATCCATAGAGCCATCCTAACTCTAAATCAATATGCAAGGTTCCTACCACCCAAGATGTTTGTCCTCCACTACGCATATAAATATAGAAAAAGCCAATCGCAATCAACACTTGCATAAACAGTTTTTGATAGGTTGTTAATCCTTCATTATTTCCTTTACGAATCGATAAAAAATCATCTAAAAAACCAATACAGGCATACCCCAAAAACACAAGAAGAACAATCCCTAAATTAGAAGTATACGGAATTTTTCCCGTTGCAAATAAATAAATCGTTGCTGCTGTCGTGGGTAAAATAAAGATTAAACCGCCCATCGTTGGGGTTCCTTCTTTTTTTCTATGTGCTTCTCCTACAAATATACTAATTTTTTGTCCTACACGTAATTTTTTCAATAAAGGGACTAAGAAAAGTCCCAATATAGCAGAGGATAAAAAACCAATCATAATTGCCACAATTGCTTTTGTCAATAGCAACATAAAAGTTTCCTCCTTTTCTCTTGCAATATTATATCACAGTTTAAAAAACATTATGAAAAATTAGACTTTTTTTTACAAAACTTTACATTTCTTCTTTGCGCATGGTTTTTACTTTTTCATTATTCTTTTGCAAATTCTTTTTCTGTTCTTCTTTAATTCTAGATAGTTCATATTCTTTCTCTTTTAATTGTTCCTTGATATTCTCTAAGTTTCTTAAAATTTCATTACACTGAGGTAATACTCCCAAATATTCTTGAAATTGTTTTTTAAATTCACGAATAGAACGATCTACTTGCGAAGATGTTTTACTTAAAAGTGTTTCTACATTTTCCAATTCTCCTAGACTATGTTCTATATCCTTACGATAATCTTTTACCTCAATGACTTTATATCTTTTATTTACTAATTTAGGTTTTAAAAGCCTTCGCATAAAATATAAATATAAACCCGTGGTCGTTGCCAAACCTTTGGCACTTCTTACTCCAGGAATTAACATCTGCAACGTCAACATCCGCATTAAGCGTCTATTTTGTCTATTTAATCCTTCTAACTGTACTTCCGTCTTTTCATAAATCGTTGTTGCATGTTTCATCTTTTCTTTGATTTCTGAAACGAGACGATCTTGTTCATTTTGAAATTCTAAAAGATCAACATTAAATTTCTCATAATTAAAATAAGCATCCTTTAATTTTTGTAGTTTTTCCTCATCTACCTCCAGTTTTTCTTTTCTTTTTTCTACTTTCTCATTTAATTCATCTTTTTTTTGATCTAATTCCTCTAACTTTTCAGATATCAAAATATATAATTCAGAATCCTTAATCTCTTGTACAAACTGTTTATTTTTAAATTCCTTCATATACTCTTCAATCAAAGAATAAATATAAGCATCATCATATTTATCCATATCTGGAATTTGAATTTTACTTTTTAACTCTTCTACTTTTTTAATAATGTAATTCAATTTTTCTAACAAGTCTTCTGCTTCTTTACTTTGATAAAGAGAAGAAGAATTATCTACCAATACATTATACTCATAAATTAACGTTTTTAAATCGGTTCTAACATCTTTTAACTTTTTTTCATATTCATCAATAATCTTTTTGCTTTTTGCTTTTTCTAACTCGCTTTCTTTTGCTTCTTTTTCTGACGTTGGTTCCTCTTTTTCTTGTTCAAGTATAGTCTTCTTTATAGGAATTCCTGTTTGCTTTTTTTCTACTACTTCTACCTGTGTTTTTGGAAGCACTACTTTTTTTTCAATTTCTTCTTGGTTCTCTTCTGGTAGTAACAATTCAATATATTCTTCTACATCTTCTTTTTGTGATTCTTTTTTTTCTATAAAAGAAAACTTTTTAATATGAATACCATCAAGTATTGAACTTTTCCCCGTCGATTCTACTCCTTTTTTATTAGTTTGTTCGATTGGTTGATTTTTCTCTATAGAAACAGAAACTGGTTCCAATGGTATTTGTTGATGTTTTTTATTTTCTTCCTTTTGCATATTGCTTCGAGCATTTTTATAAAACGTACCAAAGATTGTTCCTGTAATAACAATAGGAAGTGTTTTTATCAAAGTAATCTTCTGCAACCTGCCTACTTTTTTTTCTAATTCTTCAATTTGTTGTTTCTTTCGTTCTTTTTCATATAATTCTAATTTCTTTTTTTGTTGTCGAGTAATCTTCATCCTTCTTCTACGGTCTTGATTACCACCTTTTACCCCAATCGTTTCATTCATAGTATCACCATAAAATTAGTTTATCATAAATTACCAAACTTTTATAGAGTGATTTTAAAAATTATTCATCAAGATTTATTCTATAAGCAACCGCACAACTCCTTTTTCCTCTAATTTTTCTCCTGCGGCTGGTGATTGTGATACGACTCGATTTCCTGTTCCTGTATATTCTACAGTAAAATTAGTTAACTTTTTCTTGGCTTCTTTTACTGTTTTTCCTACTACATTGGGAACTTGATACATGATTTTATCTGTCCATTCTAAATCTTTTTCCAATCCTCCACTTTGCTTTGGAATATCTAGCGCATCAATAATATCTAATAATAAACGTCTAGCAATTGGGGTTGTCGTATAACTAGAAAGTAATGCTGTGTTTTTAGGATTATCAATAGCTAAATATAACACTGCTTTAGGGTCATTCGAAGGAACAACAGCCATAAATGACATAATATAATTTCCAACAAGATACTTACCATCTTTTACTTTTTGCGCTGTTCCAGTTTTCCCACCAATACGATATCCTTCGATATAAGCTGCCTTTCCTCCTCCTTTGGCAACAACACTTTCCAACGCATGCTTCATAATATCAGACGTTTCCTTACTAATTACTTTTCGAACTAATTTCTTTTTATTTTCCTTTAATAAAGTATTTGTTTCATTTTCAGAAATACTTTTTACAACATAGGGTTCATAGAGATTTCCCCCATTAACCACCGCAGATACTGCCGTCACTTGTTGAATGGGAGTCACACTTACCCCTTGTCCAAAAGCAGTCGTAGAAAGTTCAACATTTCCTACTTTATCTAAATTAAAAATAATCCCTTCTCCTTCTCCATTTAAGTCCACTCCTGTTTTCGAACCAAAACCAAATTTATTAATATAATCAAATAACGTTTCCTTACCTAACATTTGCCCTAGCTTTACAAACCCTGGATTACAAGAGTTTTGTAATACTTGTAGGAAAGTTTGTTCACCATGTCCTCCTGCTTTCCAACATTTTAAAACAGAACCTTCTACATTCACACTACCAGAATCATAAAAATGGTCTTTCTCTAAATCTACTACTTTTTCTTCTACCGCTGTAGACATAGTAATAATTTTAAAAGTAGATCCTGGTTCATAGGAAGACCAAATAGGAAGATTTCTACTTAAGACTTCTTGAGAATAATCTTGATATGTATTCGGATTATAATCTGGACGAGAACCCATTCCTAAAATTTCTCCTGTATTCGGATCCATCACCAATGCAAGTGCCATATCAGGAGAAAACATATCGACAATATTATTTAACTCTCTTTCAATTGCTTTTTGTATATTAATATCAATCGTAAGAGTTAAGTTCATTCCTGATTGTGGCTCTACATATAAGTCCGACAAATTCAGTTGATTTCCTTTGGCATCAGAAAAATATTTAATCGCACCACTCTTCCCAGTTAAATATTTATCATATTGCAACTCCAAACCAGATAGCCCTTGATTATCAATTCCTACATATCCTAACGTATGAGATAACATATTCCCATAGGGATAATATCGTTTTGCCTCTTTTACCAAATATACACCATCCATTTCTAAAGCAGAAATCTTTTCGGCAATATCATACGGTAGTCTTCTTCCCTCTGGATGTACCCGTTCAATGGATGTCTTTTTATACACATGCTTTTTCATTTCATCATAAGAAACATTTAAAATTTCAGCCAATCTTTTCGTTGTTTCTTCTTTATTTTTAATTTGATTAGGAATTAATACAAGACTTGTTGTCGTAAGATTATCTGCTAAAACAACGCCATTTCGGTCTAAAATTAATCCTCGATTTGCTTCAATTGGTAGATCTCTACTCCATAAATTCGATGCATACTGATTTAATTTCTTATAATCTACGATTTGAATATAAAATACTCTTAAAATAATAAAAACAAATAAAAGAAGCATAATTAAAAATAATACTTTTATTCTTTCATCAATTTTTTTAAAAAACATAGTCCACCTCTTAATTAAACCTATGTTTTTAAGGAAAAAAAAGAAGTAGAAATCTCCTACTAAGTTCTACTTCTTTTGAAAATTATTTTGATTTTTCTTCTTCCATGTCTTGTTCTTCTTGTATAGAATTTTCGACTAAATCCGTAATTTCATTACCATATTTCCCATGGCGTTCATTTTTTTCCATCGTACTCATAACACGATAAGCAAGCGTACCTGCCGTAGCAGCTCCAATCATCGTAGTTAACATATCATTTGGTAATTCTGTAAGTGGTGCGATTTCTTGAATTTGTAAATTAGAAAGCGTTTTTCCAATATTTGTGACATCGACCATTGCTTGATTCATATTACTAATTGCATCAGGATGGTTGACAACATATTGCATCGCATCTTGTACTCCCTGTAAATCAAATTGTTGATGGTTCTTGGCATAGGCTTGCAACTCTGGTAAAAATTGATTCATGACATTTACTAAATTTCCTTGAGCCATATCAGAAACATCACTAATCATCTGCATCGCTTGTTCCTGATTAATTGCACCGGTACCATATTGGTTGGTAATATGATTTAATTCAGATTGTGTCTTTTGGAACATATCTTCTACGATTTGATGATTTTTGGCATCCACTTGATGATAAACATCACCAAATGCCCAATCGCCAGTGACATTGGCTTGCGTATCAAACGAACCTCTCTCTCCTGTATTCGCAACATTGACAACATCTTGATTCGTTTGAGCCTTCATTCCTTCTTCAAAAGTTCCACGCCTACTTGTGATATCTGCTCCTGCTTGATGCACTTGATTCATTGTTTTTTGATTATTCGCATTCACAGTATCAATATTTTGTTGATGCTGTTCTAGCGTGGCATTGACATCTTTCCCATGAGTTTTGAGGCTCGCAGCCACTTCCACTCCCGCAGAAGCAACCGCAATCGTTGTAATTAAATCCGTAATAAAAGGATCATTACGATAATCAAGACGCTCAACTAATGGCGTATAATAGCGATTTCCAACGGAACGTTTCCCAAAAATACTATTTTTAATTTCTGTATTTTCACTAAGTAATTGTTCTCTTTTTACAAAGGCTTCCATTGCTTTTTGGGAATTTTTCTCTGCAATCGCCTCTTGTTCCTGATCAGATAAATCTGCTTGTTTCTCAGCAAGTTCTACATCCCAATCATGCTGTTTGGCAAATCTTTTTCCTTGTAGATTCATCTTGGTACGAGCTGCTTTGATATCCATAGACAAACCTTCCGCACCACTACTTAGTATATTTCGTCCTTCCATTTGCTTTTTTCTAATATTCTCAATTACTTCCCATTTTCCTTTTAATAATTGTTCTTGTTTTTCTTTTAAAGCCTGTTTTTCTTCTTTCGATAAATAAGGATCTTTTAAATCTTTTTCTATTCTTTGAAACTCTTGATAAGCAGCAAATACTTCCTTATATCCTTTAATAATCTCTTGATTAATTTGATCTACTTGTTGATTTGCTCTATCTTGCATTCTTTCATTAATCATAGTTAATAAAGATAAAGGAAAATTACCCTCATTAATTCTACCTAAACGGAACTCTTGTTCAATTACCTTTAACTCCTCTTCAGTTAAAGTATCCACTCTAGATTTTAACGTTTCAATCCGTTCTTTGGTTTTTTTACTTTTTGGCATAGAAATAATCTTTTTCGCAAAACCTACTCCCATTCGTATTACCGCTTTTGTTGCCCCTACAATATTATATAAATAATTTCCTTGGGATAGTTCCTTCCTAAATTGGGCAGTAGGATGAATATTAGAAGCAACATATTTTCTATTATCCGCATAATGATTTAACTCTAACCCTTTGGTTAAGTCAAAAAGAATTCGATCTAGTGTTTTCTTTGGTTTTTCTTCTTTTTTTCTGCCTTTATCCTCAATTTGCGAAATACCATTTCTTTTATCTTCGATTTGGGGAACATGTTTTCCTTTATCTTCTATTTGTGGAACAGAATTTCTTTTATCTTCCATTTGTTCTTGTGTTGATTCGCTTTTCTTCATCGCAAGTTGAAGAGGATTAAAATAAATCGTGCTATAATAATTTTCTAAAAATGTCTCATATTCGTGGTCGGTTTCATTTGCTTTTCTATTTCTTGGTCGTGGAACAAACGTACCTTCAAAAAATGTAACAAATCCTTGATCATCTAATAGAAAATCATCCTTATTTTTTTGAAGCCATTTCATTTGCTCATTTAACTCATTTAATTTTCGTAATTTTTCTGCATCATTTTGATATTTTACCGCTGCTTGATGATAATCCCGTTTAAAATCAGCAGGATCTACTTTCGTAATATCATACTGAGGAGTCAAAATCGCAGGAAGTTCTTTTGTATCGAAAGAAGTATCCTTCTGCTTTTCTTTTCCCTCTATTTTTTCTGTTATACTACGAATCATATGATCTAAAAAACCCATTTCTCGTTCATAATCTTGTTCATTCATCTGACCATGATAATTTTCCAAATCAATTTTCATCATCTGATAACTTTCTAGTCTTCTTCTATCTTGTTCCATACTATCTTCTAATTCTCGTGTATCCATATGCTCACCTTCTAACTTCTTTATCAATTTGTACTAAAACATCTTGTATCATTTCCTGTTCTTCTTCTGTCGCAATATCTTCTAACACAGCTGTTCCTAATACAGGATCAAATGATTTTACATAAATATTTTTTCTTCCATTTTCTGAAATAGAATGGTCAGTATAACCAATATAAGATTTTCCCGTTGCCTCACAATCAAAGGTAAATAACACATCACACTCTTTTTCCTCGCCATCAACTGTAATTGTTATCTTTTCCATCTCTGCCATAAGCATCCTCCTACCTAAATACAAATATCCTATCTTATTACTATTATAAAAGAAAAGAAGAAAAATGAAAAGTCTTATTTTTAGTTTTTGCCATAAATCATAAAAAAAGAAAGCCTTTTAACTTTCAATTTTTAATGAAACAAATGAATTCTCAGGAATTTCCTTTCTTGCCTTAATTTTTAAATGATATGTCTTCTTCTCTTTCTTCTTTGCTTCAAATACATACGTTGCTTGATTATCCTTTAATAAATTTTCTTTTTTGTCCTCTTCTTGTAATGTCAAGGAAACATCAGCAGATGCCGAAAGAGAAATATGATACGTAAGTTTATTTTGATTGATTTGCTTATTTTTATAATTCGTAACCTCAAAAACATATTCTTTTTCTTCTTTTTCCTTCATATTAGAAATATCAATTTGAATTTGTTCTTTCGCTTTCTTATCTAAAATAGGAATCACTAAATCCTTATATTCTACTTTTTCTGCTTGCGTTTTCTTGGAAATTGCGACAATAGCTAAACTAATTACAATCACAATTAATAAAACAAATACAAATAACATGATTTTATCCGATGTTTGTAATGTTTTCTTTTTTCTCGTTTTTTTCTTTTTTTCCATTCTATTCTCCTTCTTTCTTTCATTCTAAATTCCTGCAAATTTATTCACCAGTTTTTGCTCAAAAGCATCTTTTTGTTCCTGTGTAATAGAACTAGCAAGTACTGCGGAACGGACATCTTCTTCGATAGTAGTATCTGTTGTAATCGTACTATCAATAGCAATTTTTCCATTCCATATTGGTGTATTTTCTCTCGTGACGGCTCCAGTAAATATAACACTAGTATCATAAGATTTATTTTGTTTTATATTTTTTTTCTGTTGTGTAAGTTGAAATTCAATATTGCCCTTTTCTGTTTTGATATGGATATCAAACAGGGAAGAATTTTTTTCTTTTTGAATTTGAATTTTTCCTACACTTTGCCCATTTCTAGCATTTATGACTTCGATTTGGTATCCATTTTCTTTAGAAGAAATATTGGCAGTATATAAAATTTGATTGTTATAAATCACATTTGCAACTTGTTTTTCTTTCCCCAGTTCTAAAGTTATTTTTGTTTGATTTTCTCCCTGAATAAATATCAATTCATATTTTTTTACTTGATAAGTAAATTTGGTAGTATAAACATTCCAAGAAAAAGAAGTTTGATTTGGAAGAAACATCGTCGTCTCATCCACTTTCAACTTTTTAAAATTAGGATAGAGTGTCATTAAAATTTTAGATGCAGTTTCATCTTTCTTTACATCTGCTAAAACTGCAGCTGCTATCTCACGCATACGTTTATTAGATAGTTCAAAGGTGATTTTTCTCATTTTTTGTTCTTTCTCATCTATCATAGTAGTTTCTTGCTTTTCCATAAAATAATCTTCTTTTAAACTATTTTTCAACGACTGAAGAAGAAAATCATACAAATAACGTCTATTTTCTTTCGCAGTGACAACTTCCTCTAAAGATTCAAAATAATTACTATTTCCAGCATTAATATAAGTATCTAAAAAGTCTTGAATATAATAATATTTTGTGGCATCTTGTACAAAATATTTTCCATAAAATAAATCTTGTTCTTTTTGTTTTATGTTCCAATCCAAATATAATTTTTTTTCCTTCGTATTTTGAATCATAGAAAAATGATGTTGTACTTGCTTTAAATTCTGAAAAAGATTTATTTCATTTTGATTCATAGAATTTTGAGCAAGAGATTCATTTTCAATATCAATATGGATATCAGAATTAATATTAAAATCATTCCCCTCAATGATAGAATCTTCTCTAAAAAATTCTTCTATACGATTAGACACCTGATCCATTGCAGTAGCAACAATTCTTTTAGGATTACTAAGATATGCAATAAATACTCCTAATCCAATGAAAAGAATTGCAAACAAAAGAAGAAATACAATCATTTTTTTGGGAGATTTTTTCCTGCCTGATTCTTTTATATCAACTTGTGGAAGAGATTGTTCTTGTTTCATATTACCACTCTCCTACTATTCTAATTATAACAAAAAAGAATATATTGTCAATGAAGCGATTTTTGATAAAAGAAAAAATGTAATTTCTTACATTTTAAGAAGAATGATGCATATGATTAATAATTTGTTCAATATGATTTCCATATTCAATGGAAGTATCATAAATAAATTTTAATTCTGGCGTATGCCGAATTTCAATTTTTTCTGCTAATTTTGAACGAATAAAAGGAGCTGCTTTATTTAAAGACTCTAACACCATTTCTTTTTTTTCGTTCTCTAATACCGTAACATAGACTTTCGCATAACTTAAATCATTCGTTGTTTCTACTCCAGTTACAGTCACAAATTTAATATTTTCATCTTTTACTTCTAACATTAATATCTTAGAAATTTCTTCTTGAATTGTATCATTTAATCTTTCAATTCTAATATGATTTGCCATATATTTTCCTCTTTTCTTCTTTCCTTTTATTCTATCTTAGAACAATTATTTTTACAACATATTTCCATATTTATTTTGAAATCGTTCTAATCCCGTCTTTACCTTTACTTTTTTCTTATTTCTTATCTCAATATTTTCTACCTCACATATTTGTGTTGGTTTTCCTTGATATAAATTACAATTCAACTGATTGATACGAACAATTTCAGGTTCCAACAACATTTGTTCAAAAATTCCAGTATGAATATAACCTGTTTTTCCCATAAAACGCAACGTCATTTTTAAGAATGAGGGTGGTGTTTGTAGTGATGGCATCATCTGTACCATAGCAGGAACTTGAACAATCAAAGCATTTCCTTTCTCTTGTACTAACATAAAATGATGATGTCCCTCTAAAATAATTCTCTTTTGGTTTAAAAAATGATTTAATTCGAAAGACGGAATATCATTCACCGTATGGGAAAAAAGAATAAAATCATTTTTGATATTTAATTTTCCTACTTGATAACCAAGGCTTAATATATCATGACGATAAGAATGAATTACTTTATCTAAATTGATTCCTTCTTTTTGTAAAGCAGAATAATCATGATTTCCTAAAATAGTAACATTTAAAATATGGTTATCAAAGGGATATACTTTTAAAAAATAATCGATTTGGTCCATCATACGATTAAATTTCTTAGGACCGCCAATATTCCCATCAATCATATCTCCACAATGAAAAATAAGATGAATATTATTTTTAGCACAATACTCATAAACTTTATCTAATAAATCCACACGATCATTGACAGAGGCAAGGTGTAGATCTGAAAGAACAATAGCCCGCAACTCTGTTTCTTCTAATGGTGTAATAAGCGCATGTTCTTTAGGAAAAATAGGCTCTTTGATATCAATCATTTTTTGAGGAAGATAAAGAATATCTCCATTAGAAAAATATTTTCGATTCATACCAATCCCTTTATGTTCTAAAACTGTTAATATATTATAAATTTGTTTATTAGATAACTGAAGTTCATGAGCAATCTCATTAACTGTTTTTTCTTGTTGAATCAGTTCTAATAATCGTTTTGTTAGATTTGACATAGTTAGCCTCCTAATAATATAGTAGTTCTTATTATATCTCTATTATTTCGCTAAGTCAAAAAAAAGAATCGCATGCTTAGGATTCATTTTATTTTATATTTTCTATTTCTTCTTGGGTAAGTCCTGTATATTTTTGAATTTGAGCAATGGGCATTCCATCATCTAGCATGTTTCTCGCAAGTTGTATTTTTTCTTCTCTTGCTCCCAATTTTATTCCCTCTTTTAAAGCCAACTTCTTTTCTGTATTGAGAATAAATTTTTGATCTTCTTCATAACTCATCGCACTTTGGA
>CANQFX010000013.1 GCA_947600015.1 uncultured Bacilli bacterium | reverse complement strand
TGAGGTCCAACTTCTCCTGTAGGTCCCGTAGGTCCTGTTGCACCTGTAGGTCCCGTAGGTCCTTCTGCTCCTGTAGGTCCAGTTGGCCCTGTTACACCTGTAGATCCCGTAGGTCCAGTAAGTCCGGTAGGTCCTGTAGGTCCCATTGGCAATGTTAAATTAAGAAAGAAATCTGGTGCAGCACCGGTAATGCTTGCAGCAGCAGTTCCTGTTTCTACCGTTCCAATACTTAACGTTGGTGCAGCACCTGTAGGTCCTGTTGCCCCAGTAGGTCCTGTTGCACCTGTAGGTCCGGTAGGTCCAGTAAGCCCAGTTGGACCCATAGGTCCTGTGATTCCCGTTGGACCTGTAGGCCCAGTAATTCCGGTTGGTCCCGTAGGTCCAGTAAGTCCTGTTGGACCCGTTGCACCTGTAGGTCCAATTGGACCACCAGATGGTCCTGTAGGTCCCGTAGGCCCAGTTGGTCCAAGGCAGAAGACTGGATAGGATCTTGGAGGTTGAGGTCTTATAATATGATCATTAAAGTTGTTATTACAATTATTCATAATCTTCTCCTTTCATTAATAAAGTATGCAAGGAAAATTGAAAATGAAATAATAATTACCTAATTTTTAAAATCACTACATTATAATGAAGAAAACAATTCATTTTCTAATTCCATTTTGCATAAGATGAAACGAGGTGAAATATGCAAACATATATTGTGCAAGCAGGAGATACATTGTTTGGTATTAGTAAACAGTTTGGTGTTCCTATTCATGAATTAGAAATTGCGAATAATCTTACTTCAGCAGTAATTACTCCAAATCAAGTGTTAAAAATACCAACCGTTGCCACAACCTTTTTATATACAGTAAAAAAGGGAGATAATCTTTATACATTAGCCCAAGAGTATAACACGACGGTTTCTAATATTATTGAGGCGAATAATTTAAAATCAAATGAGCTTTCAGTGGGACAACAATTACAGATTCCTTTAAATGAGAAGTCTTCTTCAAATTATATTATTTATACTGTACATCCAGGAGATAATTTATATTTGATTGCGGAAAGATATAACACCACCGTAGATGATATTTTAAAATTAAATAATCTTACTTCGAATGCTTTATCCATAGGACAACAAATAAAAGTTCCCGTTTTATCTACTACCAATACAGTAGTACCATATCAAAATTATATTGTGAAGGCAGGAGATAATTTATATTCTATCGCCGAAAAATTTGGTATGACAGTAGATGAATTAATTCAATTAAATAAGTTAACTTCGAATATGTTATCCATTGGTCAAGTATTAAAAGTGAAAGGAAAAGAGTATGAGCAAATTCCTTCTGGAGCTTCTTGTTATGGTGAGGGATATGTAGAACCAACGTATGTTACATATAAAGTACAAAGCGGAGATAATCTTTATACGATTGCTAGAAAATATGGTGTTAGTGTGGAGGAGTTAATGCAATTAAATGGACTTACCAACAATAATTTAACCATAGGTCAAATATTAAAAATTAGGGAGGAAGAAGTATGAATTTATTAAATTATGAAGATTTTAAAAAAACAGACGATTATTCTAAATTTTCAAAAGAAAATCCTGATATAGGATATTTAAAAGTATTAGCATTTGCGGCATACCAAGCACTTCCCATTCCTAATGCTGAAATTTTAATTACAAAAGATATTAACAATCAGAGAGTCGTATTTTTTCAAGGATATACAGATAATAGTGGAACGATTACAGATATTGAATTACCAGCCCCTTTGACAGTAAAAAATGTAGATACTCCAGAACAAATTCCCCAATATACAGTGTATGATTTAACAGCAATTCATGAGGGATATGAAACCATTAAAAAATATAAAATCGGAATGTTTGGGGGAGTACGAGTCATTCAATATGTTAAAATGAACCCACAAGTAGATTTGAAAGGTGTTGATCAAAATGGCAATTAGAGCACCAATTATTCCTACAGAAATTACAGTTCATTTAGGTCCACCAGATGAAGCTGCCCCAAATATTACAGTTCCATTTACGGAATATATAAAAAATGTTGCGACGGGAGAGATTTATCCCACGTGGCCTTTAGATGCCATTAAGGCAAACGTATTAGCAATTGTATCATTTACTTTAAATCGCGTCTATAATGAATGGTATCCATCTAAGGGTTATGATTTTGATATTACCAGTGATCCTGCTTATGATCAGTCATTTGTTGAAAATCGCCAATTCTTTGAAACAATTGCTCAAGTAGTAGATGATATTTTCAATAACTATATTATCAAAAATGATCAAGTACAACCTCTTTTTGCACGTTATTGTGATGGAAAACAAACCACTTGTGAAGGCCTTTCTCAATGGGGAAGTGTCGCTCTCGCTCAACAGGGAAAAAGTCCACTAGAAATTCTCCAAACATATTATGGAGATGATATTTCTCTTGTATTTAATGCCCCAGTTGCTGAAAATATTTTGAGTTATCCAGGTTTCCCCGTAGAACTTGGAACTTCTGGGGATTTTGTACGAACAATTAAAATTCAACTGAATCGAATTGGCCAAAATTATCCCGCATTGCCAGTGATTACAGATGATAGTATTTTTTTTACTGTAGAGACAGAACGTGTAGTAAGAAAATTTCAGGAAATTTTTGACTTAGATGTCACTGGGGTTGTAGATAAGGCAACTTGGTATAAAATCAAATATTTATATAATGCAGTAAAACAAATTTCTGATTTATATTCAGAGGGTATTTCTATGGATGAAGCCCAACTTTTATTTCAACAAAATCTTCAAGAAGGAGATCGTGGACAATATATTATTCCCCTAAACTATATGCTTCGCGCAATCGCTTATTTTGATTCTAATATTCCTTTTTTAGAGGTAGATAGAGAAGTATTTGGAGAAAATACGAAACAAATGTTAATCGCCTTTCAAAATCAATATAATCTTCCTGCAACAGGAATTGTAGATGCCAATACATGGAAAGCCTTAAAAGAAGTTTATCAACAAACGATGGAAAAAGTACCAAGAGAATGTTTAATGGGATTAAATGAATTTTATCCTGGACGATATTTATCTCGTGGTATGACAGGAGATGATATTACAGAGTTGCAGCAATTCTTATATCTGATCTGTGAAAACACGCACAGTATCCCGGGAGTTGTGATTAATGGAATATTTGATAATTTAACAGAACAATCTGTGAAAACACTACAAAAACGATTTGGTTTTGAACAAAATGGAGTAGTAGGTCCAGGAGTATGGTATGAGATTGTTCAACTAGCAAAGCAAGGAATGTAGTAAAATACAAGTATTTTCTAAGTACTTGTCACTTTATAGTAAAATAGAAATAATTTTCACTTGAAAATTTCAATAATAACATAAGTTTATGATACAATAGTCTTATCTAGAAAGAAGGCACTATGAATCATAATCAATTATTGCAGTTAATAAAAAAATATTTAAAGAAAAACCATGAAACAGTTGTAATAGATTTAATTATTGAAGATTATAATCATTCCAATTTTTACATGGGACTTGTTTTTAATTCTAAAATAGAAAAGTTTAAAGTTTTATTTATTCCTTTAGATATTGTTTTAGGGAAAGATATTGCTTCTTATACGTGTTATCAATTTATTCAAGTTTCTTTAGTCAATTATATTTTAGAAACATTAGATAAAAATAAAGAACTTTATAAGGTAGATTCTTTCCGTTATCGTCGTAAGGAAGAAGAAACATCTTATAGAATTACCATTCATACATCGGTTAGAGGACAAAAGAATTCTTTTGAGGCTACGAAATATATTCCTAAGGATTGGTTATTTCTTTTTGAAATTATTGTGATTTTATTTGAACATGCACCAAATATTGTAAATGAACTTTGTAAGGATTTATTAACATTATTTCAAGATTCTAATATGAAAGATAAAAAGAGTACCTAAGGCTCTTTTTTTTAAAAATAAATTGGCACTCTATATTGACAACTGCTAAAAAGAGTGCTATATATAAATTATACAATTTTTTTAGGAGATGATTATTTTGGCAAAAAAAGAATTTAAGTCTGAATCAAAGCGATTATTAGATTTAATGATTAATTCCATTTATACAAATAAAGATATCTTTTTAAGGGAATTAATTTCTAACGCAAGTGATGCATTAGATAAACTATATTATCGTAGTTTAACGGATAAGAAGGTAAAAGTAAAAAAAGAAAAATTAGAAATTCTTCTGGCTTTTGATAAAGAAAAAAGAACTATTACCATTTCTGATAGTGGATGTGGTATGACAAAAGAAGAATTAGAAGAAAACTTAGGTACAATTGCGAAAAGTGGTAGTCTTTCTTTTAAAGAAAATATGACCAAAAAAGAAAAGATTGATATTATCGGTCAATTTGGCGTAGGTTTTTATTCTGCTTTCATGGTTAGTGATAAAATTACAGTAACTTCAAAATCCATTGATAGTGAGGATGCTTATGTATGGGAAAGCGAAGGAGCTGATGGCTATACGATTAAAAAAGCAAAAAAAGAAGACCATGGTACAGAGATTGTTTTAGCATTAAAAGAAGATACGGAAGAATTTTCTTATTCTAAATACTTAGAGGAATATGAATTAAAAAGTTTAGTAAAAAAATACTCTGATTATATTGCTTTTCCAATTAAAATGGAATGTGTTCATCATGAATTAGTGGATGAAAAAGAAAAAAAATATGAAGATAAAAAAGAAATAGAAACACTAAATAGTATGGTTCCTATTTGGAAAAAGAATCAAAAAGATGTAAGTGAAGAAGACTACAATAACTTCTATATGGATAAATTTAATGATTATGATAAGCCACTTATGGTGATTCCTTCTTCTGTTGAGGGAATGATTACCTATAAATCATTATTATTTATTCCATCTCATGCACCATATGATTACTATACACAAGAGTATGAAAAAGGATTAAGTCTTTATACGAGTGGTGTAATGATTATGGAAAAATGTAGTGACTTATTGCCTGATTATTTTAGCTTTGTAAAAGGAGTTGTGGATAGTGAAGATTTATCATTAAATATTTCTCGAGAAATTTTACAAGAATCTCATAATTTAAAATTAATTGCGAAAAATATAGAAAGTAAGATTCGTAAGACACTAGAAGAAATGCTAAAAAATGATCGAGAAAAATATATTTCTTTCTTTAAAACGTTTGGGGTTCAATTAAAATATGGTGTTTATAATAATTATGGACAAGATAAAGATAAGTTGAAAGATTTAATTTTATTCTATTCAGCAAAAGAAGAAAAATTAATTACCTTAAGCGAATATGTAAAAAATATGAAGAAAGATCAAGAACAAATTTATTATGCTGCAGGTGCTTCGATTGAAAAAATTCATTCTTTACCACAAGTAGAACAAGTAAGAGAAAAGGATTATGATATTTTATATTTAACAGATTATGTAGACGAGTTTGCAATTACAGCTATTTCTGAATATGAAAATCATAAGTTTACGAATGTAGAGAATGGAGAGTTGGATTTAGAAAGTGATGAAGAAAAAGAAGCAACCAAAAAAGCAAATGAAGATAACTCTGACTTACTAAAAGCAATGCAGGAAGAAATTAAAGAGGTATCCGAAGTAAGATTTAGTAATAAATTGAAATCTCATCCCGTTTGTTTGACGAGTAAAGGTGATGTATCAATTGAAATGCAAAAAGTCTTTGATGCAATGCCAAATGAAATGGGAATTAAAGCACAAACCGTATTGGAGATCAATGAGAAACATGCCATTAGTGAAAAATTAAAAAAATTATATAAAAAGGATAAAGAAGAATTTATTAAATATACAAAAATTTTATATAGTGAAGCAAAAATGATAGCAGGACTTCCCATTGATAATCCAACGGAAATTAGCCAATTAATTTGTGACGTTATTTCTAAATAAGGAAGGAACATTCCTTTCTTTTTTGCATATAATGAAGTGGGGGTTCTGTTTTTGCAAAAAGAATCTCTTTGGCTTAGGACAATTTGACAAAAAGAGCAAAAAATGATAACATAAAGATGTTAATTTTTCGGAGATTGAGGTGACTTACTTTGCGAAAAGCTAAAATTACGAGTAGTATTTTAGGGGTAGTAGGCATATTGATGATTTCTATTGCAATGGTATTACAAAACGATGAGGCATTTATGGAAAGAAATTCCGTTTCTCATGTTTTTCAAGAAGTAGATATTAAAAGTATGGCAGCATCTTCTAATATGATAGTAAAAGAAAAGAACTTGCTAGCAGAAGAAGAACAAGAGAAAACACCAATGATAACAGAAGTAAAGATGGAAACCGCACCTGCTTCAGTAATTATTCCCCCTAGAGTAGAAGTATATGATCATATGACGTTAGAAGAATTAGCACAAAAATTAAATAGAAATTTAGGTAGTGGTTATTTAGCAGGAAAAGGCCAATTAATTGCTAGTTATTGTATAGAAAAAAAAGTAGATCCTTATCTAGCGGTTGCGATTATTTTGCACGAGACTGGATGTAGGTCGAACTGTTCAAAATTAGTTCGTACATGTAATAATGTTGGTGGCCAAAAAGGTTCTCCAGGATGTAATGGAGGAAGTTATAAAGCCTATGCTACATTGGATGACGGAATTAGAGGTTTTGTTGACAATCTACAGAGAAATTATTATGCAAGGGGACTAACAACAGTGGATACTATCGGACCGAAGTATGCAGAGAGTAGTAATTGGATTTCTATGATTTATAGTTATATAAATCAAATTAAAGCAAATTAAACTACCACTTGGTAGTTTTCATTTTAGGGGTAGTAGTATGAATATAGAAGAAATAAATTCTTTGATTGAAGAAATTGAAAAAGATAAGGTAAAAGCAGCCTTAGAGCGAAAGAAAAGGGAAAAAATTAGAAGAAGAAAAGAAAAAGAAAGAAATCAAAAAATTGCTTGGTATCAAATTTCTTCTTTTTTAGGTTTTTCTTTTTTTAGTATCGTGTGTAGTATTTTTCTATTGATAAAAAATTATGAGGAAAATAAAAATGTATTTTCTAATCGTGAAGTAGTGATAGATGCGGATAAAGTAGATGATATTTGTGATGACTTAGAAGAAGAATTAGGAATTTCTATTCCAGAAGAGGAAAATGAAGATTATTTAGTACTTTCCGCTATTCAAAAAAATTCGCATTTAAGTAAAGAAGAAAAAGAAGATTGTTATGGCATTATTCCAATTATTGAAGATAATCCTTATCTAAATAAAGAAAATGCCTATCAGTCTTTAAAAGAACTTTGTATTAAACATATGAATCGTCCTAAAGGAACAGAAAATGAAGTTCTTGGAGAATATCTTTTTTTTGACTATCAAATTAATATTTATGATGAAGATATAAAGAAAACAACATTCTTTCATGAATTAACACATTGTATCTATGGAAGTATGGATCATCTCATAAATTTACCACGTTTTTTAAAAGAAGGAATGACAGAGTTATTAACATGTGAATACTTTTTTGAGGATACTTATTATAAACCTAGTACTTATTTTGGAGAAGTCTTAGCAACAAAGATGCTATGTGAAGTAGTGGGAGAAAATACGGTTTTAGAATCGTTTTCTACAGGGAATATGAATCCAATTTATCAAAGATTAGCAACACTTAGTAATTCAACAACAAAAGAGGCAAAAGAAAATATAGATAAATTAGATGATCTTTTGGATAAACGTTTTAATACACCACAAAAAAACCATGATATATGGTATGACTTTATAGACGTTAGTGTTTACTTTGATAAATGTATCAAGAAGAATTTTGAATTTTATAATTATTATGTATATTACTTAGATGATTATTTTTTACATGATTATATTGACATATGGGAGATTTCTAATAAAGTTTACTTTAATCAAGAATTAAAACAAAAAATAGGCACTCCTGGAATAGTGGTGGGTATGGCAACATCAATGGATAAAAATCAAAAACAATTTGTAAAAAATAAAAAAGTGTCAACTTGACAAAAAAAAATTCATATGATATAATAACAGCATAAGTAATGGCACATTATTCTAGTCAATTACTTTATTAGGAAGACGGGATTAAAAAACCGTTATAGGGCATATCTGTGAAACCTTTGGTGTCTGCTTCTTACGCCCAGTTTGGGGTGGATGCTGGAGATGAGGGTAATGGGCGATCGTAATGGCATACGGCAACCGACCCATTATTCGTGGAGACCTATTCTTGTGGTAAGCCTATACGTACATCTACTGATGGACTTATTACGAAATAGGATAAAACCTGTATTGTGGTGAAAGCTATGTGCAGCGTAGCCTGTCTTGAGTGGGAATATTGGGATAAATGATCTTGCTTATTAAGGTGGCCGACTCTAATAAGTATTGCATTTTGAAATTATTCTTGCAAAAAAGAATTAATAATAAAGAAATTGGTGAGGAAATCTCCTAGAGTGCTATTTAATATAGGATTGCAGTGGACACTAAGTGGCAATCAAGTCATATGAACGGTGACGTCATATTGATTTCTTTAAAGGGGAACCGCATTTCTGGTAACGGATGTGTAGAAATTAGGGAAATCCTACTTGACCTAAGGTTCAAAGTTTACTATATTAAGGCCATTGATTTATATAATAGTATTTCAATACTATTTTTTTTTGAAGATGAAAAAGAGGAAAAAAAGATGAATTTAAAGAAAAAAATTGAAAAAGAAGAATTTCAAAATTTAGTAATACAAACAAAGAAAAAAGAAAAAATAAAAAAAGAACAAGTAAATATTCGTTGGATTCGCAGCATTGTCATCCTTGCTTTTATCATTTCCTTTTGTCTTTCCTTTGTTTCGGAAGTAGCAATTCCTAATTTATCCCTTTTACTAGGAATTCTTTTAACGCTTATTTTTGTATTTGTAGGTGTATTTTTTGACATCATTGGTGTGGCAGTGACCTCAGCGAATGAAAAAGTATTCCATTCTATGAATTCTAGGAAAGTAAGAGGAGCGAATATTGCAGTTAAATTTAAAAAAAATGCTGACAAAGTATCAAGTTTCTGTTGTGATGTCATTGGTGATATTTGTGGTATTGTTTCTGGAGCAGCAGCTTCTACCATTGCGACAATTTTAGTAGCAAAATTCCATTTTGATGTTTTATTTACAGGACTGATTGTGGCCGCAATTGTTGCCTCACTAACCATTGGTGGAAAAGCAATAGGAAAAAGTTTTGCAATTAATAAAAGTGACATTATTTTATATGAATTTGCACGTGTAGTTTCCTTTTTTTATAAGGGATAATTTTTTGACAAATGCTATATTCTATGATATAATAAGCAAATCAAGGAGGGGATAGAATGAGATATCAACTAGAGAATAAAAATATTCAATTATCTAGAAGAATGATCGTTCATATGCCAAACTATGGATTAGGAAAAACATATAAATTGGGAAGAACGGTAATTAAAGTTTTTTCCCCAAAAACAGAAAAAGACCATTTTTTTGATAACGAAACAGCACAACAGTTAAAAGAAATACCAACTTCTCGTATTTTGCTTCCTAAAAAATTATTATATGTACAGGGAGAATTTTGTGGGTATTCTCTAAACTTAGTGAATAAATATGGTCCTAATCGTAAAATGATAATGCAACCAAGTAATAATTTAATTCATAATATCAAATTATTAGAAGAAGATATTGATCAATTGAGTTCTCATCATGTGTTATTAGATGGAGTATCTCCCAAAAATAGCATATATAATGGCTCTTTGTATCTTACAGATCCTAGAAAATTTAGTTTATTAGATGTAGAAGATATAGATTATTTAAATCAATTAAATCAATTTCAATTACACTTATTATTGTCTGAACTTATTGTTTCTGATATGAAACGAGGAGATTTTTCTAATGCGGAAGTAATGCAAATACGAGAACTATTAAAAATTAAAGATGATCAAGAAAAAAGCAGCGATTTCTTTTCTGATTTATTAGAAGGAAAAGAAAATATCAAACAATTTGTAAAACGGATGTAAAAAAAATAATAAAAGGGGGATTTATGAAAATATATATGGGAGATAAAATGGTTTCTTTTACCCAAGAGCAACTAGATTATCTATATCATAGTGAGGGTACCGAAGGAACGATTTATCGATATCAAGATTTTGCATTAAAAATTTATCATAATAAACAACGTCAATTAGGATTAAGCGAAGAGGAAGCCAAAAGATTGATGAACATAAAAACCGCAAGAATTACACTTCCTCAAATGTTACTTTATGATGAAAAAAAAGACTATATTGGTTATGCAGAACCTTTTTTTATGAATTATTCAAAAAAACTTATTTCAAAAATGAAAATGAAAACATGGAACAAAGAATTAGAACAAATAAATCATGACGTTGCTATTTTATCTCAAAATCAAGTAAAGTTAGAAGATGTAAGTTGGTGGAATTATATTTATAATGGAGAAATTCATTTAGTTGATCCTGGTTCCTATCACTTTGTATCTTATGAGCCAAAAAAGATAAAAGAGGAAAATAAATATATCATTGATCATTTTCTTTTGTACGATGTATTAATACCAAATCTTTCTATGACGAAGAAAGAACAAGAAAGATTAAAGGCTCATTTTAAAACTGCACAAGGGAACATAGGACAAGTAATACAACAAGAAGCAAGTGCAGAGGAAACGGTAAAAACTTATGTGAAAAGGATTTGTAAATTATGATATTTTTTGTTAATGGAAAAAAGGAAAGATTAAATCCTTATCATATGAAATTTTCTCCTTGTATTGGGGAAACGATAAATTCAAAAGTGTATTTAGTAAAAGGAAAAGCATATAAACTTTATCAACCCTATACTCAGGAAAAAATGACCAAAGAAAAAGTAGATATATTACGAAGAATTAAAACAAAAAGAATAATTCTTCCTGAGAGTGCAATTTTAAATAAAAGAAGAGAATGTTGTGGTACCGTTGCTCCCTATATAGAAAACCTAGGAAAGGAAAACTTATTAGAGTTTTCGAAAGAAAAATTATTAGAAGAACTATTGCTTTTACATAAAGATGCACTTCTTCTTAGTGATTACTGTGTTTCTGTGAATGATCTTTCATTTGATAATACATCATTTCATGATGGAATTTATCCCATTGATTTTGGACGTTTTAACACGAAAGAAGAAACACAGTTAGATGAAAATTTAACATTTTCTTATAATTTTGATCAGGTAAATGAGTTCTTTTATAATCAAATTTTATGCAAATTAATCAAAGAAGAGTATACAATGCAAAAAGCAAATTTAGTAAGAAAAGAAATACTTTCGTTTCTTGCCAAAGGGAATAGTGTTTGGGATTATATTGAAAAACAGATGCACCAAGAATCTCTTAGAGAATATATCAAGAGAAAGGGGAAATCATCATGGATATAAATGAGGTGATTTATACTATTTTGTTTTTGTTAGGTGGTACTTATACTGCAGGTACAATAAAAACTATTTTAGCAGATGAATGTAGATTAGCTCAATTAACACAGCCCCATAAATTTATCCGTAAAAGTCCTATTTCTAAGTTGGATGTTCTTCCTACGATAAGCGACTTTCAAGGAAAAGAAGAACTACTTTCATTTTACCGTGTTCTTTCGGCAATGGTAGAACCACAGGATTTAGCAAATTTTGTGAGAAATTTCAAAGATGTAACCATTACAAGAAAGAAAGCTTCTATTTTATGGGGATGTTTAGGAAGTTATGATGTTCATCGTAATGTTTTAAATATAGCAAAGGAAAACACCTTACCTCACGAAGCATTTCATCTTTCTTCTTCTGAATGGGACAAAAAACAAGAATTTGGATATATGGGTTTTAAGCAAGCCAATACTACAACATGTATAGGAAGCGCAATGAATGAAGGATATACTGAATTATTAACGGCAAGGAAGTTTCAAGATGGAAGACCATCCACTTATTGTACTATGGTAAGAAACATGAAACTCATAGAATTGTTATTCCCTGATGCCAAAGAATTAGAACATCTGTATTTTTCTCATGATTTGTTTACCACTATTGAAAAATTAGAAGATTATGCTTCTTTTGATGATGTTATTCATCTAATTTTAGAAATGGATAGTGCAATGCATTATTCAGGGCTTCCCCTTAATCCTACCAGTATATTAAAATATGCTAAAATAGAGTTTACTCTTTATAATTGGCTATTGAGCAAAAATCCATCAGTAGAACAAGAACGTAAATTTCGTAATATTATTTGTGAAGATAAGATCTATTCATTAATTTTTGCTCTTTATAATAAAAAAATTTCCAAGAAAGATGCAACGGATATGATAAAAGAAAATCAGGTGACATCACAATATCAAAAGAAAAAAATCATTAAGATGAAAAATGATTGAAATTTCTCTTTGGTTGTAGTAAAATAAAGAGGCTTTGAGGTGGTTTTATGATACAAGTAAATAATGTTAGTTTAAAATTTGGGAAACGTACATTATTTGATGATGTGAATCTTAAATTTACTAGTGGAAATTGTTATGGATTAATTGGTGCAAATGGAAGTGGAAAATCTACTTTTTTAAAGTTATTAAGTGGAGAAATTGAAACAACCACAGGAGAAGTGATTCGTAGTAAGGACGAGAGATTATCCTTTTTAAGACAAGATCACTATCAATATGAAAAAAATAGGGTAATAGATGTAGTAATTATGGGAAATGAAAAACTATATCAAATTATGGAAGAAAAAAATCAGATGTATGAGCAAACAGAATTTAGTGAGGAAGATGGCATGAAACTTGCAAACCTAGAAGCAGAGTTTATGGAGTTAGATGGATGGAATGCAGAAAGCGATGCCGCACAACTATTAAATAATTTAGGTATTCCTGTGGAATATCATATGATGTTAATGGAAGAACTTCCTGTAAAAATGCGAGTAAAAGTATTGCTTGCGCAAGCCTTATTTGGAAATCCAGATATCCTGCTTTTAGACGAACCAACCAATAGTTTAGATTTAGAAGCCATTCGTTGGTTAGAAGAATTTTTAATTAATTTTAATAATACCGTAATTATCGTATCTCATGATCGTCACTTTTTAAATAAAGTATGTACACATATTGCGGATATTGATTATGGTAAGATTAAAATTTATGTTGGAAATTATGACTTTTGGTATGAATCTAGTGAACTTTTACAAAGACAAATGAGAGAGTCAAATAAGAAAAAAGAAGAAAAAATCAAAGAGTTACAATCATTTATCGCACGATTTAGTGCCAATGCATCGAAATCAAAACAAGCAACTTCTAGAAAGAAAATGTTAGAAAAAATTCAATTAGATGAAATTATTCCATCTTCAAGAAAATATCCTTATATTGATTTTAAAATCGAAAAACCAGCAGGAAAAGAAATTTTAAAAGTAGAGAACTTAACAAAAATTATTGATGGTAAAAAAATATTAGATAAAGTATCATTTACTATTTTAAAAGGAGATAAAGTTACTTTTTTAGCGCAAGATGATATGGTAAAAACAATTCTTTTTAATATCTTAAGTGGAAAAGAAAAATATGATAAAGGAACGATTGAATGGGGAAAAACAATCCGTTATGGTTATTTGCCTCAAGATAATAATACCTATTTTGATACGGATAAAAATATTATGGAATGGATTGGCTCTTTTTATGATATTAAAGATGAAACCATTCTTCGTGGTTTTTTAGGAAGAATGTTATTTTCTGGAGATGACGTTTTTAAAAAAGTCAATGTATTATCAGGAGGAGAAAAGGCTCGCTGTATGTTATCAAAGATTATGTAAGAAGAACCAAATTTTCTAATTTTAGATGAGCCTACCAATCACTTAGACTTGGAAAGCATCACCTCATTAAATAAAGGACTTTGTAATTTCCAGGGAGAAATCTTATTTACTTCTAGAGACTATGAATTAAATAGCACAGTGAGTAATCGTGTAATTGAAATATTAGAAGATGGAAAAATGATAGATCGTAGTATTCCTTACGAGGAATATATTGGACAATAAATAAAGGAAGGGGATTCAAAATGCAGGTAAGAAATATTGCAGTAAAAAACAAGTATTTAGCGATGGACACGTTTATTAAAAATTTAATCGATTGGAATATTCGCTATCTTAGAGTAGAAAATGAAATACATTTCTGTAATCAAATTTGTCGTTTTTTTGATATGAATGAAATTAGAGAAAGACGTTTAGAACATCCAGAAGAAAAAGAAATGTTCTATGAATTGATTTCTAATTTCGAAGATTTACTTGTGGCTTATGATATTGTAGATGAGGAAAAGAAAGTTCCTTTAGATTATCTTAACGTAGCAGAACCATATCACTATATAAAAAAACGTAATAAAGAAAAAAAGTCTTAAACATTAAGGAGTGGTGAAAGAAAATTTACCACTCCTTAATATTTAAAAACCGATTTATTTTAATTTAAAAATTACTAAAGCTTATATCATTTTCTTATAAATATTAGTAGTTATGATTATAGAACTCATACTGAATAAGGTAATCAGTATATATACTAAACCACTATCAGATGTATTTGGATTTTCTATTTGCTCATCTAAAGCAGTATCATTTTTTACTTGATCAATTAATTCGAGTGAATCAATTGCATCATTAATAGCTTTTGCCATAGCATCTACTTCAATTTGTGCTAATACATTTTTACCTCTAACAACGGAAGCAATTGCATCTTCAACTGCACTAAAATCTTTATAATCATTTTTATTTAGTTTTTTAGCTTTATTAATTGCTTCATCTACTTTACTATAATCTGCATTACCATATATCACTTCATTACTGGGATTATTAGAAGAAACTTTAAACAATTCATCTTTATTTTTTACATTATCAGCATTTAAACTATCAATGCGATTAACATAAATATTACCTAAATTCGCATATATTCCTAAATCTCCACTAAGTGTAAAGTTTCCACCATTAATAACTATATTTTTATGTTGTAATGCACCGGCATGAATGGTAGGAACCCTCGTCGCAGTTGAATTTAAAGTTATATTTCCTCCACTAATTATTACTCCATCTGTATAGTCAGTTTCATTTGTCAATCCTGTAACCATAATAGGAGCAGAACTAGCATTTATATAAATATTACCTCCCGTAATATTTACTTGTTTTACAACATAAAGTCCTTGAGTAGAAGGAAAATTCTGGGTATTAATATTAAGATTCCCACCACTTATACTTACGACACCATCAGCTAAAATACCTCCTTCACTATTAATCGTTCCTGATTTTATATTTAAGTTATATGGATAATTAATAGTATCACCAATATTATCTCCGCCAATAGTATTATAAGTTTTTATTTTAAGATTTAATGTACCATTATTTGTACTTTGAAAAGTTAATGAACCAGTACCATGTCCACTACCATAAAAGACACTTTTTTTATCAGCTGTTAAGTTATTTGTTCCCTCGAAGATAACAGTTATATTATCTGATTTTGAAAATTCAATACAAGGTTTTGATGTATTTGTCATATCTGTTATTTCAAAATTTGCATCTTCTAATTTTAATGTTTTAGTATCATTATTCCAAGACCAACCTTCATCCGCCAATTTATCTTCCGTTGGATGACTAGTTAAGTCTAATGATTCAGTTCTTAGTGTTTTAGCATTAACAGATACTACACCAATAAAAAAGAAAAACACGAATAAAAAGCATCTACCAATTATATTAAGTATTTTTGATTTAAACATATTTTCTCTCCTTTCTGGCTAGTTACTATAAAATAATTCCTCCTTCCTGTCAATAATTTGTCAAAAAATTATATGCAATAAGAGACATAAAGTGCATTGCATTAGCCTTAAAATCAAATATTTTTTATCATGAAAAAAGAAGCCTGTTCATACTAAAGGCCATTTGATCTTTTTTTAATTGGCAGGAACCTTTCCTCTTTCACAACGATTTCCCCAAGAATCGATTAATTTTCCATTTTCATTAACGCAAATAATTTCACAATGATTGGGACAATGGGGACAATGAATACTAGTAGTCTGGAAATCATCTTGAATGACATCAAAAGAGAAAGAAATTTCTTTTTCTTTTTGCGCTAAGATAGCAACTCCTAGGGCACCCATGAAATGTCCATTTTCATCGGTAATCACTTTGGTATTGAGAATTTTTTCAAAGGCATCTACTACACCAATATTTTTTGATACACCACCTTGGAATATAATTGGTTCCAATATTTTTTTCCCTTTCGCTACATTATTTAAATAATTGAGAGCCACACTGCGACAAAGACCAGCAATAATATCATTTCTTTGATAGCCGATTTGAGCTTTATGAACTAAATCACTTTCCGCAAACACAGTACATCTTGCCGCAATTAAAGCAGGATTGTTGCTGGTTAAAGCAATATTACCAAAGTCTTCTACTTCAACTCCGAGGCGTTTTGCTTGACTCGATAAGAAAGATCCAGTTCCTGCGGCACATAACGTATTCATGGCATAGTCAATGACAATCCCATCACGAATGAGAATGATTTTAGAGTCTTGACCGCCGATTTCAATAATGGTTTTAACATTAGGGTATTTTGATAATGTTCCAATGGCATGAGCCGTAATTTCATTTTTAATAATACTTGCTTTTAGTATCGTACCAATTAATTTCCTAGCAGAGCCTGTTGTTCCCACAGATACTACTTGAACATCTTCTTTTTCTATTTGTTTTTGCAACCGTTTTAAAACCTTTTTTACAGCTCGAATTGGATTGCCCTCTGTCCATAGATAGCAAGAAGCAAGGATATGGTTCTCTCTATCAATAATAACTCCTTTGGTAGAAATAGAACCAATATCAATCCCTAGATATCCTTTTGTCATGATAATCCCTCCTTATATTTAATAAATCATAAAATGCTTCCAATCTCGTTTTAATCCCTTCATCCGAAGTTTCTACATCGTAAGAAAAAAACAAAATGGGTTCTTCTTTTTCTTCACAGATTTTCTGAATAATGGGAATAGCTCCAATTTCAGGAGTACAGCCAAACGGTTTGGTATGAATAATGCCATCATAATTCTTTTTAATTAGTTGAATCGTACGATAGACATTATCCAGTCCATCAGCTCCTAAAGGATATTTGCAATATTTTCGACTGACATGTAACATATGGTGTTTCATCCAAGATTTTTGCCACAGTAAATAAGATAAATTAGTATAACGCTTAATTTCAATATTCATTTTAGCAAGTTCCTTTTCTAAAAAATAACTAGAAAAAGGTTCCATAGCAGTATATAATTCCCCAATAATTCCTACTTTTAAACATTGCTTTGGTTTATGAATAGGAATTTTTTTAAATTGATGTTTATATTTAAAATAAAGTAAGTTTAATTTTAAAATAGAATTGGTATGACTAAATTCTTTTAACATTTTCTTTTTTAAATGATCGTGATCATTTTTATTGCTTTCAAAACCAATATTTTTACGAATGATTTTATCGATTTTATCCATATCCCAAATAAAAAAAATAGTATAAAGTAAATTATGAAAAAAAGTAAAGAAACGAAGAGAAGGATTTAATTCTTTAAATAGAAAATAGATTTCTTTTAATCGCAAATGATCTTGAGAGATGAGTTTATAAAAATCAAAGTCATATCCTAAATCGCGTAAGATGACTTCACTTACTTCTGCATAATAACGGTATCTGCAACCTCCACCGGCAGTAAATAAAACATTGGCTCCATTTTCTAGACTTTCAATAAAGTTTCCTAAATTATATTTGAAAGGAATACAAACAGAGTCAGGGGCATATTTACTTCCGATTTCAATTGTTTTTTTCGTAATAGGGGGAGCAGGTATGACAACTTGGTTGGTTGTCCTTTTTAAGAATAGGGAAAGGGGAATATAATAATCTCCTAAATGAGGAAAACTAATGATTTTCATGATGCATTTTCTCCTTTCTATTTTTTAAAATATCAATAAAACTCTCTAATCGAGTAATAATTCCTACTTCACTATTTAAATCCTCATAAACTAAAGTAATCACGGGAATATCTTTCATCTTATGGCGAATTAATTCATTACTTAAAGAGTCTGGCCCACAGGGAAATGAAGAAAGAAGAATGATTCCATCGACTTTATTATGATAATAAGAAACACTAGCCATGACTTCTTTACTATGAGTCCAATGAATATCACTAGAAAGTTTGGCACATTCGCCATCAATGAGTTGATGAGGAATTTTATCACTATAGAGAATAGTAATGTGATTTTCCTCTAAGAATTGTTTTACCGGAGTTCCTACAAGACTATCATAAAGATTATAGGGATGACCTGCTAAAAGTATTTTTATATTTTGCGTTTCACATTTTTCTTTTTGTAATTTTTCCTGTTTTTTTCTTTTCATTTTGGCAATTTTTTCTGCATATTTATAGGCTTTATAACTTTTAATATAAGAAAACCCTAAGGTTTCTCCTAATTTTAAATAAGCTAAAATTTTAGAATCATTGGTTGTAAGATCAATATTATAATTTAAAATAGGAGTATCAAACAAATTATTTACAAGATCATATAAACAATTGAAATTAGTACATACTTGTTCTCCCTTCTTAATAGAATAAAGTCTAGGAATTAAAATATAATCACAACGATTTTCTAAATTCTTTACATGACCTAAAAATAATTTTAAAGAAAGACAAGCCTCATCTTGAGCAAGTTTAACTCCTTCTTTTAGAATCTTTTTATTACTGACATCACTAAGGATGGTTTGATATCCTAGGTATTTAAAAAATTCAATCCATAAGTCTTTATCATAATAAAATAAGAGTCCTCTAGGTAATCCAATGGTTTTCGTAATAATATCACATCCTCATTTAAGAATATGCAAGAGGATAAAAAAACAATTCATTTTCTATTCGACATAAATCTTTTGTTTTTCATAAGAAAAAAATATGGTATAATAAAGACAAGTAAGGAGGAAGTAGGATGGAAGAGAAAAAAACAAATAAGAAAACAATTATTTTGGCTAGTATAGGAGTACTACTAGTATTATTATTTAGTTTTTTCGCAACTAGTATAAAAGAAAAACAAGAAAAAGAAGCATTACGAGAAGATATTTTAACTACCGCTCAAAAAGAGAGTAAATCGATATCAGAAAAAGAACAAAAGCCATTTGTTGACATTACCATAGATGAGTATTTAGAGATTTATGGAAAGCAAGACACCTCTTTGGTATTGATATATAAAACAAATTGTAATTATTGTAAGATTGCAGAACCAATTCTTAAGAATTTAATTTATCAATATAATCTTACAATATATGGGATGAATATAGATAATTTTACCAGTGAGGATAAGAAAAAATTGTTAGAATCAGATGAATATTTTACACAAGGTTTAGTAACACCATTATTATTAATTGTAAAAGAAAAGAAATTTGTAGATAAAGTAGAAGGACTTTTAGATCAAAGTCATTATAAAGAATTTTTAGAAGCATATGACTTTATAAAGAAGTAGGAGGAAGAAATGTCATCAGTTTATGAACAAGTATTAAAATTTAAAGAGAAATATCCTATGACGATTGGATGGCGGTTGAAACAAAATTCTTCTATTGTAGAGCGACATTTAAACCCAGGAGAGCAGGCCATCTATAGTTTTATTGCCCAAAAAAATAATAATCCATTCCATATTTTTGATAGTGCCGTTGTGACCTTAACTACCGAGAGAATTTTAATTGGTCGAAAAAGAGTCGTATTTGGTTATTTTTTAAATTCTATTACACCAGATATGTTTAACGATTTAAAAGTAATTAGTGGCATTCTTTGGGGAAAAATCTATATTGATACAGTAAAAGAATTTGTAGTTTTATCTAATATAGAAAAAGCTGCTTTATCAGAAATTGAAACAAAAATCTCTTCTTATATGTTGAAAGAAAAGAAAAATTATGTTTCGAGGGATGAATAAAATACTTTCTTTCCCTCTTTTTTTTTGGTATACTTGTTATGGTGAAAAGATATGAAAAAATTACTTCCAGTTTTATTAATGTTAGGTGCCTTTGCATTAATATTCCAATTTTTTGTCAATCTCTTTCTTCAAGAACATAAGGTAGTTTATTCCGTAAAGACGAAGAATCATTCTTATGATGTAGAAGAATCATTTTTACAAAAAAAAGAAAATTCCTATTATGATTTCAAAATTAAAGATGAGAATAAAAATTTATATTATTTATCTTATGAAAAGGACATGAATAAACAAGATCATGTAATTTTAGATATTGAGTCTTTTTATACAAAAAAATTACAATGTATTCTTCCTATTTATAAAAGAAATTATTATGGAGATATTGCTTGTCGTTATCAAGGAAAACAAGTAAGCTCTTCTTATTTAAAACAAAACAATATAGCTGAGGGAGAGTTAGTTTTTTCTGAATTAAAAAGTAAGGGATATAAAAATGTAGCATGGGAAGAAAATAATAGTACAACCAAAAAAAATACGATTGAAGTATATAAGAAAAATATTCCCCAAAATTATATTTTTACGATATGGAACTATAAAGGTTTATATCTAATACAAAATAGTGATGTATTAACAAAAGAGTTTTTAGAAAAAGATAGTTATGAAAATAAACTTTCTGCTTTGGCGAACAAATATTATGTTACAGTAAATACAGATATGACATCACAACAAATTTCTCAATTTTATATTTATAACGTGAAAGATTTAGGAAAACAAGAACTAGATATTAATGATACCATTTCAAATCATATTTTTATTCATGGCTCTTGGAATAAAAATGTTTATTTTACCGATTTAGATTCCAATAAACAGTTTAAGATTGATGCAGAAGCCATAAAAATAGAAGAAGTAGGAAATAAAGAAAAAGGGTATTATACTGTCAAAAATGGAAATCTTACTGTTGTTCCAGCACAGAAATTTAATCTAGAGACAAGATTTGATGCGCCTATCAAAAATAAAAAACTGAATCAGGCATATGGTGATATTGAAATTTATAAAGTACAAAATTACTATTATTATAAGACAAAGGAAGGGGAAGTATATAAAGCAGAGGAAAATGATTTAACGCATCCCATCTTATTATTTTCTCTTCCGAACTTAACCGAATGGAAAGTAAAAGATTTCGCTATGATTGTTGTTGCTGGAGATACTTTGTATTTTTACAATGATGAAGTAGGGTTAAAGAAGATTGCGAAAAACCATGAATTAATTTATAACCATGAAAATATTTGTGACTTTACAAAAAAATAAAAGGGGAAAGCCTCTTTTATTTCTTTTTTAAGTTTTGATCTAGTGTAAACTCTTTTGCTGCTAGATAAATTGGATCGGTATTAGGATTATACCGGTTTTGTTCTATATAACCTATTTTAGAAGCATAATCGGAATCAATCATAAGCATTAATGTAGTATCAATAATCATATGATCAGAAACAATCCAAGTATGGTTTCCATCAGGACAATTTCTAGAACCTTTTAATATAGGTAAAATGCCACCACATAGGTAACAAGTATCTAGAGAATAACTTAATTGCTTTGAGGCTACAGTACAATAGCCAATATTAGCCCCATCTTTAAATACATCTTCAAAATTAGGAATTCTTCGAATATTTTGATTTCTTATTTTTTCCCAAAGGTCTTCATCAAACCCTGTGATTTTTCCATCACGATAACCCTCAATGATAATATTTTTAAAACTTTCATTTGTTAAAATCAAGTGTTTTAATTCATCAAAACATCGATAATCAAATTTATCTTCTGGAATGAAGAAAGTAAGTATATCCATAAATCCTTGTATGATATATATAGTCAGTTACAAGAGAGATTTTGCATTCAACACTGACTAGTATATTATCATTT
>CANQFX010000012.1 GCA_947600015.1 uncultured Bacilli bacterium | reverse complement strand
TCCCTAAGTCAATTCGTTTTTCTCCTTAGGACTCCCCTACCAAAATTTGGGTTTCTCGCTCGTGGGGTTTACCGCGTTTCACACTTTCGTTTCCAAAAGTATCGTCACTGTGGCACTTTCAGGAATCAATCTTATCTTACGACTTAGACTAATGATCCGCCGTTAGTTTCCTACCCTAGGTTATTTATTCCCTAGGCACGAACACTACAGACATCACAGTCTGTGCGAGCATGGACTTTCCTCAAGAATCTTATAGATCCCAGCGTTTGTCTATATATTATTCGTTATCATCATCTATTTTAGACTTTAAACCATACACCATTTTTTCAAGTTGTGATAACCGACGCATAATATCCACATTCGTTACTTCAGAATTATCTGCATTATTACGAGCAACTTCTACACTTAATTTAGAATTACGAAGTTCTTGTTTTAAAGACATAATTTCGCCTAACAAATCTGCTTTTTCTTTTTCTAAATCATTAATCATATTTAAAAATTGTTCATAATCCCCAATAATTACGTCTAAAAATTGATCTACTTCTTTTAAACGATAACCACGGGTATCGATTTTGAATTCTTTTTCCAAAATATCTTGTGGCATAAGTGTAATTTTATTCTGATACATTCTATCACCAATCCCTTACACTAATATTATGGCATCAATGTCTATTTTTGTCAATTATTAAACCATGAAGTAAACAAGATAATTCTTCTTCAATAGAAATCCTTCTCACTTGATCTACCATTCGATTTAAAATACGAATCACTTCCAAACTATTCATTCAAAACACCTCATATCTATCATAATATAAAGATTAAAAAAGAAAAACCACTTCGACAATATTAGTCAAAAAAAGATTCAAAAAAATAAACGGAATATATGGAAAAAAAAAGAAACTTATAGTATAATATATGATAGGTGATGAGATGAACTATCCAGGTGGTATAAAAAAACAAAAAGAAGCAAAAATAATCAACTATGGAAACCGAGGAATGAGTCTAGAAGAAGACATTAATCTTTCGAATGAATACTATCGGGAAATAGATAAAGCATATATTTATAAGAAACCAACACCCATAAAAATTACTAAAGTAGATTATCCTTCCAGAGATAAAGCAGTAATTAAAGAGGCTTTTTTTACAATACCATCAACTACAGACTATAATGGATTATATAAAGGAAAATATATTGATTTCGAAGCAAAAGAAACAAAAAGTACTACTTCTTTTGCACTAAGAAACATACATCCACACCAAATCAATCATATAAAAAATATCTACAATCATAAAGGAATTGTTTTTTTAATTATAAGATTTAGTAATTTAGGAGAAACCTATTTATTAACAGCAGAAACATTTTTGAATTACTTAAATGAATCCTCAAAAAAATCAATTCCCATTGAATTTTTTCGGAAACATGCATATTTATTAAAAAATGGATATAATCCCCGTATCAACTACTTAACTATTGTAGATCAATTAATTGGAGGTATTTAAAATGAAAAAAAAGGGAACGAAAAAGAAGACAACAAACACAAAAACATACAATACAAAACAAATTAAAAAAAGAGTACCAGAAAGAAATAAAAAACAAGATAAAAATTTAAGAATTGCTTGTTTGTTCACCGTAATTGCACTTTTAATTTTTTGTTATGTATTATTAGGAATTGAATTTACTATTATTACTGCCGTAGGAATTGGAATTATTATAGGCATTGCACAACTACTAAAAAAAATCAAAAATGAAAAGAAAAGGAAAAAAGTAATTAATATTACATTAATTACAGTATTGACTATTGGTATTATAGGAATTATTTCCTTATCGGCTTTTCTTATATTTATTAAATTAAATGCAGATCCGAAATTTAAAGTAGAATCCCTAAATACACCAGAAATTACTATTTTATATGACAAAGATGGTAATGAATTTATGAAACTAGGATCTGAAAGAAGAGAAAAAGTAACATATGATGAATTACCAGATGTCCTAGTAGACGCGATTGTCGCAACAGAAGATTCTAGATTCTTTCAACACAATGGTTTTGATGCTCCAAGATTCTTAAAAGCATCGATTGGCCAAGTATTAGGAAAGTCGGATGCTGGAGGTGCTTCTACATTATCGATGCAAGTTGTAAAAAATAGTTTTACTGACGGCAAAATAGATTCCGGTATTCCAGGAATTATTCGTAAATTTGAAGATATCTACTTATCTGTATTTAAACTAGAAAAGAAATATACCAAAGAAGAAATTATTGAATTCTATGTCAATAACCACTTCTTAGGAGGAAATATCTATGGAGTCGAAGAAGCGGCAGAAGCATATTTTGGAAAAAATGTAAGTGACTTAAATCTAAGTGAAGCTGCTATTCTAGCAGGAATGTTCAAATCTCCAAATGCTTATCGACCAACAACAAATCCAGAACAAGCCGCAAGTAGAAGAAAAACCGTTCTTTACTTAATGAGACGTCATGGATACATTAGCAAAGAAGAAGAAGAAATTGCTAATAGTATCCCAGTAGAATCTCTTACAACAAATGCTACGGGAACGGTAGTAAGTGAATATCAAGGATATATTGATACTGTCGTTGTAGAAATTCAAAAGAAATATAAAGTGGATCCTTATACCACATCCCTTTTGATTTACACTAACTTAGATAGAGGAAAACAAAATGCAGTCAATAGTGTATTAAATGGAGAAAATTATGAATGGATTAATGATAAAGTTCAAACCGGAGTATCTGTACTTGATTCACAAACTGGAAAAATTCTAGCTATTGGAAATGGTAGAAATATTGGAACAAGAAATAATAGCCAAGCAAAACAATATAATTATGCAACAGCAATAAAAAGACAGCCAGGTTCAACGGCGAAGCCATTATTTGATTATGGTCCAGGAATTGAATATAATGATTGGTCTACCTATACCCTATTTGATGATTCTCCCTATTCTTATTCAAATGGAAGATCAATTAAAAACTGGGATGGTGGTTATTATGGAACGATTACCTTAAGAAGAGCCTTATCTGCCTCACGTAATATTCCTGCCTTAAAAGCATTCCAACAAGTAGATAATAAAAAAATCATTGAGTTTGTAACAAATCTTGGACTTCATCCAGAAATTGAAAACGGAAAAATTCATGAAGCACATTCTATCGGAGCATTCACCGGAACCAACCCACTAGAAATGAGTGCAGCATATGCCGCTTTCTCTAATGGAGGATATTATAACGAGCCATATTCTGTAAACAAAATTGTATTCCGTACCACAGGAGAAACAAAAGAACATAAAAGCGATAAAAAACAAGTCATGTCAGATGCAACTGCTTTCATGATATCTAGTGTTTTACAAGACGTCGCTTTAACTGGAGGAACTCCTACCAACGTTGCTTGTAAAACAGGAACAACCAACTATGATGATAATACAATGAATGTAAATCATTTACCAGGAGATGCGATTCGTGATTCTTGGGTAATCGGTTACTCAACCAAAACAGTAATTGGAATGTGGTATGGTTATGATTTCATTGATAGTGAATACTGTCTAAGAAATATACCAGCCACTATTCAAAAAGATAGATTATTTAAAGCCTTAGTCAATGCTGGCGCAATGGAATCCAATAGAGAAAGTTTCAAACAGCCTTCTAGTGTTGTAAAAGTAGGTGTCGTTGCTGGTTCAAATCCACCAAAACTAGCTGGTCCTGGAAGTTCAAATGTAGTATATGAATATTTTAAAAAAGGTCATGAACCACAAGAAGTCGATACAGCTTCTAATACATTAGCAAAACCAGGGAACTTAAAAGTAACCTATGATGAGACGACGAAAAAAGTAACCTTAACTTGGGATGCTGTAAATCCAGGAGCAGGTGCGAATGAAAGTTATGGACCATTTGGATATAATATTTACTTAGATTCAACGCTGATTGATTGGACATCAAAAACAAGTTATAGTTTTGTAAGTGACTCTCCATATGGTACTTACAAAGTAATTGCAACTTATAAAAGTTATAGTGGTATTCAAAGTGCTGCCGCAACCTATACAATAAAACCAAAAGAAGAAGAGCCAACACCACCAACACCACCAACACCACCTACAACAGACCCAGGCGAAACAACTCCTACTGAGCCAACGCCAGAAACTGATCCAACAAAAGACCCAAATAATCCAACACCATAAAAAAGAAGAATTACTTAAGATTCTTCTTTTTTTCTTTACATATTTCAACGAAAGCACAGTGATAACACTCTGGTTTTACTGCCTTACAATGATATCTACCAAATAACACCATCTGCAAATGCCTCTTTCCCCATACTTCTTTTTTAAACTTTCGCTGTAATTTTTTCTCCACTTGTAACACATCGTCTTTTGAAGAGGCAAGACCTAACCGTTTAGAAATACGTTCTACGTGTGTATCAACCCCAATCGCTGGAATTTGATAAAATTCACTTAAAAATACATTTACTGTTTTGCGCCCTACACCAGGAAATTTTTCCAATTTTTCCCTTTCTTTTGGAACAACTCCATCATAATCATCTACTAAAATACTAGCAATTTCTTTTACATAAACAGCTTTTTTACGAAAAGAACCAACAGGATGAATAATTTCTTCCAAATCAGAAATTGGTGCCTCTTTTAATTGTTTTAAAGACGGATACTTAGAGAAAAGAACAGAGGTTACCATATTAACACGTTTATCTGTACATTGTGCACTTAAAACAATAGCTATTAATAATTCATAATCTTTCGTATAAAGAAGTTCACAGTGAGGATTAGGAAATAATGAATCTAAATATGCCTCAATTTCACTCGTCTTCATCAAACCAATCCCAATCTACCATTTCTAAATCCACATCCTCTGTATCCTCTTTTTCTTGATTACGCATCTTTCGACGTTGTTCTACTCCTTTTACATCTTTAATACCGGCTTTCCCCCATTCATATAATATTTTATCAATATATCGTAAATTAGAAACACCATTAAAAGTGGCTTCCTTAATTGCTTCTTTAATCAATTCTTCCGAAATAGCATGGTCTAACCAAGCATGAACAATTTCATATTCAATTGGACTTAAAGTACGTCCAAATTCTTTTTCAATGATCTCAAAAATAGTGGAATCTTTTCCAGAGGAATGATTTACTTCTTCCATTACTAAGAAAGAAAGTTTCTCATAAAAACCATCTAAAATCACAACCTCTTCCATTACACCTTTTTCATTCTTCACTACTTCTACTTGCAAAAATTTTTTCTCAGTCAAATTGGAAACAAGTATCATAACCTCTTTCGAATCTAAATTTAAATCTTTACTAAACCTCTTAGGATCAAATAAAACTTGGTTTCCCAAATGATAACAATACATTAAAAAGATAAATTCATTCAACTCTAATTTTAAATCTTTATAGTGTTGAAGAAAAAATAATGGTACAACAATATTTCCCTGTTTTAACATATCCATTAATTTTGAACTTTTCATACCTAACCACCTTTCTAAATAATTTTATCATATCATAAGGAAGTATAAATAAGAAATTAAAACTCTAATCTACTTTATTTTTGTATTTCAAAATAATATAAGAAAGTAATTTCTTTTTATCATTTGCCAATTTATGATATAAAACTTGTCTTTCAATATCTTGATAAATTTCTTTTAAATAAGGCCCTGCTTCTCTATCTAAAGCACCCGTAATATCTTCAGTCGTAACAGCCAAATCACCTCTACTATGAATCACTAGATCCTGATATGCTTCCGTAATTTTTTTCTTATCAAAACCTTTTATATCACCTGCAACACTATTTGCATAAAGACCATATTGATAAAGAGTCATAGGATCTAAATTAGAACTAGAAAGAGCCTTACGAATCGATTCCATCATTTCTTTTTCATTATTGGTAAAAGGATATTTAGAATGAACATTAAGTACACTCCAAATCGCAATTAAATTACTAGTATTTTGTACTTCTTTTAAATTAGAAAGTTCCAAATCTTTATCTAAACCCAATTCTAAAAGCAAAGAAATCCCCTCTTTTGCTCTAGGACTAGAAAAAATTTTATCTAACTCCTGTTTCTTACGATAATAAGATAAGTCCTTTAACAAATGCTTTGTTTCTTTGATTGCCTCTTTTAATTCTAAAGATAGTTGAAATCCTAAAACAGTACTAAAACGTACCGCCCGTAAAATACGAAGACAGTCTTCTTCTAATTTTGTTCTTGCATCTCCTACCGTACGAATAAGCTTTGCCTCAATATCACCTTTTCCACCTAAAAAATCAATGATTTCACCATTCTCGTCCATACAAATTGTATTAATCGTGAAATCTCTTCGCAACAAGTCCTGATACAAATCATCGATATATTGGATTTCTGAGGGTTTACGATGATTGGTATAACCCAATTCCTTCCGAAATGTTGTAATTTCAAAATAAATATCATTTTTCATTACCGTCACTACCCCATAATCATCTGAAGGTAAACAACTATCCTCAAAAATTGTTTTCACCTCTTTTGGCGTTGCATTGGTCGTAATATCAATATCAATAGAAGGAATACCTAATAAAAAATCTCGAACAAAACCACCAACAATATATGCTTTAAATCCATGTGAAGTAAGTTCCTTTACAAGTTTTAGTGCCTGTTCTTGCATGATTTCACCACCCAAATAATCTATCTAATTATATTGTACCACAAAAAGAAAAAGAATCCCAAAAAAGGAATTCTTTATCAAACGAAATAATTCTTAGTTTACAGCATCTTTTAATGCACTACCAGCCTTAAAAGTAACAGCTTTTCTAGCAGCAATTGTAACTTTCTCACCAGTTCTAGGATTACGTCCTTCACGAGCTGCTCTTTTAGAAATAGCAAAAGTTCCAAAACCAACTAGTGGCACCTTATCTCCTTTTACTAATGCTCCTTTAATTGCATCAAAGGTAGCATCGATTGCTCTTGTTGCATCTGCTTTTGTTAATCCTGCTGCTTCAGCAACTGCTTCAACTAATTCTACTTTTTTCATAAAATTTACCTCCCTATAAATTGAAATCTAAGCATCTTATGCTTACATATAAAACTTATCATGTTTTCTTAGAAAATGCAATAAAAAAACAAGAAAAACATACTTTTCTTGCAAAAAAGAAGGGTATTTACACTCAAACACCCTCTTTATTTCTTTAAAGTTAATTTTTCATTAATTGCAGTAAGTAATCCAATAATATGACCAATGGCAAAAAAGAATAGACAAAGAAAAATACTAATAAACCAAACAAAGATCATTAAAGAAAAATTAAATTCTTTCGTAACACAAAGTCCTGCATACATAGAAGAACTAGAACCACAAGCAGGAAACAAATTTCCTAAAATAATTCCTAAGCAAAAACAAATAACATAAGTAGCAATCGCAAAAATCTGGTAACCATTTAGGTGATAACCTCCCATATGTTGTTTTACTGTATTCATCTTAGGAAAATCTTTTTTTACTTCTTCAATTTCCTCAAATAAATTCATGCCTGCTTTCCTCCTTTTTTCTCACCCTTTTTACTTTCTTTCTTGACTGGGGATTCTTTCTTTGCTGTTTTGGCCTTACGAATGGTCTGTTGCACTGACTTTTTCGTTGCATCTGCCACCTCTTCTACCTTATTCGTAATATTTTCCAGTGTTTCATCAACGGGATGTTCTTCCGTCCATTCCACTACTTTATCTTTCATATCAGAAGTTGCTTCTGCGATTCTATCAAGATATTTTGTACTACTAGGAGGAACATCTTTTTTATGCTCATTCAAAAATGCTTGATAAAGATAAATATATCTAGCAAACAACACAATATATAGAAAATCTAAACAACAAAGAACAGTCCCCGCAAACGAAGTAGTAGAAATTAAGTTAACAGCCAAAACAATGATATCTAATATAAAAATCGCATAAAAATACCATTCATTACTTAATTCATGAAAAGGAGACTTGGCAAGTTTAAACTCAGACCAAATACGTGTACCTCGAAAAAAAGTATGAATCAAATAAATCACAAGCAACACATGAATACAAAACGAAAGTAAAGCATCTAAAGAAAATGACTGAAAAATAGTAAGCCCAGAAGTAATCATAGTAATAAAGTATAAAAAGATTAAAAATAAATTTAAAAAATTGAAATATTTCTTACCAAATTGAAATTTTAATATCACAAAATACGCTAAAACCAAAAAATAAATACTATTATGATTCATAATATTACGAAAGATATCCATCGTACTTAAATTATTATGAATCGCAAACGACTCACTTCCAATAATAATAACCGCAATTAATACTAATAAGAAATCCGCAACAAAATTGGGATTATCATACCAAGCAACACTTTTTTTATTTTCCTTGTTCATATTATCACATCCTAACACTATCAGTATACCACCAACCAATAAAAAAGGAAATGAATATCCCGTGAAAATTATTTGAAACTTTACAATTTTATGATATAATACCAATGAATTGGAGGGGATCAATATGTCAATACCAACCGTTGCTTTAGTAGGAAGACCTAATGTTGGAAAATCTACCCTTTTTAATAAAATTATAGGAAAACAAATCTCAATTATTGAAGACATCCCCGGTGTAACTAGAGATAGAATTTATCAGGAAGCAACTTATAATGAAAAAAAGTTCTATCTAGTCGATACAGGAGGAATTGATGAAGCAAAATTAACATTCAACGAAGAAATTAAAATACAAGCGCAAATTGCTATAGAAGAAGCAGAAGTAATTGTTTTTGTCGTAGATGGGAAAGAAGGAATTACCAGTAATGATTTAATCATCAGAGATATGCTTAGAAAAAGTCAAAAAAAAGTAATTGTTGCGATTAACAAGATGGATGTAAAAGAAGCAAAAGAAAATATATATGATTTTTATGAACTAGGTTTTGATACTTACATCCCTATTAGTAGTATTCATAATATTGGCTATGTAGATCTGATGGATATGATTACGATAAATTTCAAGAAAAAAGAAGATAATGAAGATAATCGCTTAAAGTTTTGTATCATTGGTCGACCTAACGTTGGAAAAAGTAGTCTCATGAATGCTTTATTAAATGAAGAACGCGTTGTTGTATCCAATATTGCTGGAACAACAAGAGACTCTATTGATTCTATTTTAAAATACCATAATGAAGAATATATTCTAATTGATACCGCCGGTATGCGAAAAAAAGGAAAGGTAATAGAGAGTGTAGAAAAATATAGTTTATTCCGCTCTTTAAAAGCCATTGATAGAAGTGACATCTGTCTTGTTGTAATCAATGCAGAAGAAGGCATAAAAGAACATGACAAGCATATTGCAGGATATGCTATTGAGAAAGGAAAAGGAATTATCTTTGTGGTAAATAAGTGGGATAAAGTAAATAATACAAACATCCAAGAATTTGAAAAACTAGTAAGAAATGAATTTCAATTTGCTACCTATGCTCCTATTGTATTCCTATCAGCATTAACCAAAAAAAGACTTCATACACTAATGCCAGAAGTAATAAAAGTAGCACAAAATATCAATAAAGAAATTAAAACTAGTCTTTTAAATGAAGTTATCTTAGATGCTTACCAATTAAATCCTGCTCCATCTTACAAGGGAAAACGCTTAAAAATATATTTTTCTTCTCAAACAGGAACAAAACCTCCAAAATTTACATTAAGAGTAAACAATAAAGGACTCGTTCATTTTTCTTATGAACGATATTTAGAAAATAAAATTAGAGAAAACTTTGACTTTACAGGAACACCAATGATATTACAATTTAAAAATAGAAGTGGGGAGGAATAACGATGATTATTGGAAAAGAACCCTTAAATTCAAATAAAAATTTAAAAAACAAATGGCTACGTGAGGAAAAAGAAGAAAACAAAAAAAATATTTTTACCAATGACCTTTCAGCTTATAAATATGCAAGCCCTACAAACAATGATGCCATGTATGATAAATCTTTAGCCATGTTAAATGAACGTTTAGAAAAAGGAATGATTACCCTAGAAGAATTCAATAAAAAATGTGCTTCTCTAGGAAAAAAACGAGCAAATAACATAAAAAACGACAAATTACTTTAAACAATTAAAACCTCCTACATATAATGAAATAGGAGGTTTTTTGATGTTTGGAGATAATTTCTTTAAAAAAGTAGAGAAAAAAACCAATGTAGATAAAAACACAATCTTATCCCTTGCCCAAAAACTACAAAATTCTAATATGAAAGATGAAAAAACATTAAGAGAGGTTATTAAAGATATTAGTAATATGACAGGAAAAGAAGTTTCAAAAGAAAAAGAGGATAAGATTATCAATACAATTATGAAAGACAATGTACCAAAAGACATCGATAAAATGTTTTAATACCTAACAAAATTAGGTATTTTTTTTGTTTAGTTCTTTTTTTCTATAAAGCAGCATAAATATTATTGTATAAGGAGATGTGTATGGATAAACAAGAAATTATTAAAAATATCGCCAAACGAAGTGGCGGAGATATTTATTTAGGAGTAGTTGGAGCAGTAAGAACAGGAAAATCAACCTTTATAAAGAAAATGGTAGAAACTCTTGTGGTTCCAAATATTGAAGATGAATACGAAAGAAAAAGAGCATTAGATGAAATTCCACAAAGTGCTGCCGGAAAAACAATTATGACTACAGAACCAAAATTCGTACCAAACAATGCCGCAAAAATAAAAATTGATGAAGTAACATGCAATATTCGCTTAATTGATTGCGTTGGATACATGATAGAAAAAGCAATAGGCGCAACCGATGAAAATGGTCCAAGGATGGTAAAAACTCCTTGGTATACAGAAGAAATTCCTTTTGTCGAAGCAGCAGAAATAGGAACCGAAAAGGTTATCAATGATCACTCCACGATCGGAATTGTTGTGACTACGGATGGTTCGATTGGAGAATTTGATCGAGAAGATTATGTTGAAGCAGAAACAAGAGTCATAGAAGAACTTAAAAATATTGGAAAACCATTTATTGTCATATTGAATTCTACTCATCCAAGCCTACCAGAAACAGAACGATTAAAAGATAGTTTAATGGAACAATATGAAGTACCCGTTTTACCAATTAGCATAGAAACGATGAACGAAAAAGATATGTATGATATTTTAAGAGAAGCATTATATGAATTCCCTGTCTTAGAAGTAAAAGTAAACATGCCAGAATGGATTGCTATTTTAAATCCAGATCATCCAGTAAAGAAAAGTTATATTGAATCAATCAAAGAAAGTATTATTGAAATTGATAAACTAAAAGATATTGAAAATATTACCAATCATTTCTTAGAAAATGAGATGATTGAAAAGTGTTACTTATCAGAAGTAGATCCATCAACAGGAATTATCACAGTAAATCTAACAGCACCAGCAGACTTATATAATAAAACATTAACAGATATTATCAAAATTGATGTCAAAAATAAGGCGGATTTACTCGCACTATTCCAAGAGTTTAATATTGCTAAAAAGGAATATGATCAAATTAAATATGCCTTAAAAATGGTAAAACAAACAGGTTATGGAGTCGCAACCCCTTCGATTGAAGATATGAAACTAGATAAACCAGAAATTGTAAAACAGGGTCCAAGATATGGAGTAAAATTAAAAGCCGTTGCTCCATCAATTCATATGATTCGTGTCGATGTCGAATCCACCTTTGAACCCATTATTGGAAGTGAAGTACAAAGTAAAGAACTCATTGATTATCTAATGAAAGATCAAGAAAAAAGCCCAAATGAAATTTGGAAAAGTGAAATTTTTGGACGTAGTCTAGATTCAATTGTACAAGAAGGAATCCAATCCAAAATCAACTTAATGCCAGATAATATCCGTTTCAAATTACAAACAACACTATCCAAAGTAGTAAATAAAGGCTCTAATAATATGATTGCAATTGTTATATAAAAAAAGTAGTCCACCTACTTTTTTTCTTTTAAGATTTTATTTTCTCAATATAAGAATTATATTGATTTACTAAATCCACAGTTCGAAATTGAATCTCTCCATTTTCCACTTTCCAATCTTTCTGATTCTGTTTTAAAAAAGAAAAGACATCACCACTAACATCAAACGCAGTATTTACTTTCACTCGAATCTCTTCTAATAAAGATTTCGAAGTGAAAAAATCTTTTGTCATATGCTCATCTAACATGAGATTTTTATATAAAGAAACATAATAAGGATCCGTAATAGAAGAAGAAATATGATTCATAATCGCCTCTTCACTACAACTATCAATTAACTGTGAGATTTCTTGATTAAAACTTTCTTTTCTATTTTCAATATAAGAAAAAGACTTAGTAAAATCTGATCCGTCTTGGATATAATTATTAGCAGAAAGCAAAGTAGTCAAAGGAGAGTTTTCCATTAAAGAAAGAACATCTTGTAAATGAGTTGCATATTGATCTAAATAAGATTTAATTTCTTTTTCTACCAAAGCATAATTCCCTCGAGTTTGAATCGCCGTATTATAACGATCTTTCGTAATATCAAGTTTCGTTAAGTTGTATACTTCTCGTTTCAATAGACTTTCTTGAGTTGCACTTTGTACAAACAAAAACAACGCAACCAATAAAATATCTAAAGCAATAAAACAAAACAGAAAAATACGTTTCTTTTTTCTACTCATATCCTTCACCTTCTAAATTATATCATGAGATCAAGATACTGTAAATGGAAATCAATCTACAAAAAAGAAGCATTTTTTAACAAGGAAAGAACTTCTTCTCCATAAAGAAATCTCCCAAACTCACTTATTTCATAAAGTTTTTTAACATCACAATCTTTTGGAATAGAACAATAAAATTTATTATCTTTATAACGAATATCAGAAAAATCTTGAATTACAAAATAATTTTCTGTTTCAAAAAAAATATCTTCATTAAAATAAACTAAAACACGTAAATCTAAAGCATTAGAAAAATCTAAATCCTCTAACTGAACCACATCTAAAAATAATCCAACCTTATCATGAACAAATACCTTAATCTTATAAAATCCATGTAAGTTTAATCGTTTTCTCAATTTCATAATAATATCTTTGACTACCGCCACAACTTCTTCCTTCACTGAAAAATCTATAGATTTCAAATAATTTCGATTTATAAAAATAGAAAAAGAACTTTTATCAATAATTTCTACTTTCATACATTCACCCATATTAATATATGAAAAAGACTTAGATAGTTTCCAAATCTACTAAGTCTTCAATCTTTTTTACCACTTCTTTTACACCTAGCTTAGTAACACTAGAAAATACTACTAAATCATCTCCTACTACCAAATCAAGGGTATCCAAAATAAGTTTTAAATTTTTTTCTTTCTTACTTCCACCAACTTTATCGGCCTTTGTCGCAATCACAGTAACGGGAAGATTATAATATTTTAAAAAGTGATACATCAATAAATCATCTTCCGTTGGTTTATGGCGAAAATCAATCAACATAAATACACGCTTCAATTGTTTCCGATTTTCTAAATATTCTTCAATCATCATTCCAAATTTAGATTGTACTTTTTTACTAACAGAAGCATATCCATAACCAGGAACATCAATTAAATAAAATTCATCATTTACCAAATAAAAATTCAATGTTTGCGTTTTCCCTGGTCTAGCAGAAGTATATGCTAAATTTTTTCTAGATAAAATAGAATTAATAAAACTACTTTTACCAACATTACTACGACCAACTAATAAAAACTCTGCTCTTCCTTGGTCAGGATATTGACTCCTTCTAGTAGCAATAATATCAAGTTTCACATCTTTAATTATCATAAAAATTCCTCCTCATTCTTCTTTTCGTGATATTGAGTTAAAAGTACATCCAAATCATGAATTAATTCCATGGCCTCATCAAACGTTTTTAATTTCACACCAGAAGCAAACTTATGACCACCACCATGATATTTTTCAGCAACATCCTTAATCTCCGGTCCTCTAGAACGAATAGATACTCGAATCTGTTCATTTTTTATATCTTCCGTAATCGTAACCCAAACCAGAACTTCTTGAATAAAATTAAAATTATTCACCATATTTCCCGCTGCGGCACTATCGACTTCAAACTCATGTAGAATCTCATCAGTAATTTTAACATAACCCAAAGCATTTTTTGTCACTACCATATGAAGAGCAATATACCCTTCTAGTCGTACTTCATTAAGCGGTCTCAAATATAACTTTTGATAAGCTTCATTCAATTTAAAAGGATAATGATTTAATAGAGATGAAACCAAAGAAAAAGTTTTAGCCGTACAACTATTAAATAAGAAACGATTCGAATCAGAAACAAGTCCCATATATAATAACTCAGCAATTTCAGAATTACATTCTAATGGCGTATTTAAAATAAAATCAATAATCATTTCGCAAGTAGAACTAGCCTCATCCTCAATCCATTCAATATCACAAAATTTTTCTACAAAAGGATGATGATCGATTTTAATCATATAAGAAAATTGTGAAAAAATTGCGGCATCCACTCTTCTTTTATCTGGTGTATCAGTAACAATCAATAAAGCATGTTCTACTTTTTCCATTTTATCTAATCGACCAATATGATTAAATTTATTACTTCCACTGCCAATCGCATAAACTTTTTTATTAGGAAACGAAAGTCGAATGGCATCTCTTAAAGCAAGTTGACTCGCTAAAGCATCTGGATCTACACCAATATGGCGAGCAATGACAATCGTATCATATTTTTTTATTTCTTCATATATTGCATTATACATATCCCATTTCCTATCCAATTAATTTTAATGTATCGCGAGCAATCATTAATTCTTCATCTGTTGGAATCACATAAACCAAAATCTTCGAATCCTCGGTACTAATTTTAGTCACTTTACCACGCTGATTATTCAAATCTAAATCTATTTTTACCCCAAGGCAAGCAAGCGCTTCACATATTTCCCTACGAATAGGAACGCTGTTTTCTCCAACTCCTGCAGTAAAAACAATCATATCCACTCCTCCTAGAAGAACATAATAAGAAGCAATATAATCAACAATTCGACGAACATATTTTTTACGAGCAACCCAAGATTTTTCATCTTGCTCATCACACCGAGCAATAATATCTCTCATATCACTACTAAATTCACTCAATCCAAACAATCCACTTTTCTTATTTAATTCATCCATTACTTCTCCTACATTCATTCCTTCTTTTTCCATAACATAAGGAATAATGGAAGGATCAATGTCCCCAGAGCGAGTTCCCATCATAACCCCAGAAAGTGGCGTAAATCCCATTGTAGTATCAACGCATAACCCATCCTTGATAGCACTAAGAGATGCTCCATTTCCAATATGACAACTAATTAAGCGAAACTCATCTTTTCCTAAGAGTTCTTTTGCCATATTTGCAATATAACGATGACTCGTACCATGGAATCCATATTTACGAACACCATATTTTTCATACCAAGAATATGGTACTGGATAAAGGAATGTTTCTTTATTCATGGTTTGATGAAATGCTGTGTCAAACACCCCAACCATAGGAACTTCTGGTAATGCTTCTTGAAAAGCACGAATTCCAAGTACATTTGCTGGATTGTGAAGTGGGGCAAATTCCTTAAAATCTTCTAAATCTTTGATTACTTCCTCGGTAATTAAAACAGAATCACGATATTTATCTTTTCCATGTACTAAACGATGTCCAATTCCTTGAATTTCATTTAATGATGAAATAATATTTAAACTAACAAGTTTATCTAATAAAATAGATACAGCAACTTTATGATCAGGAAGATCAACTTCTTGGTTAATTTTTTCCTTTCCATATTCAATCGTAAAATTACTACCATCCATACCAATACGTTCAAATAAACCAGAAGCAATGACACTTTCATCTTTCATCTCAAATAAACGAAATTTTAAAGAACTACTTCCTGCATTAATTGAAATAATTTTCATAATATCCCTCTTTCTATAACTTACTAATATTATACAACATCAAACGAAATATTCAAAGTACAAAATAAAAACACAAAAAAAGAACGCCAAGTTCTTAACAAAGGATAAATCATCTATCGAAACTCAATTTTGGCTCCAAACTAAGGTAAAACCTGCTCCTACTTGAATAACCGTAGTAGAAGAAATATTTCCACCTGTGGAAATAAAACTATCTAGCACAAAAGTGATACTTCCTCCCGGTTCGAGAATATCTCCAATTGATAAAGAATCTGTACTACGTAATGTGGCTTTCGTTCCAGTAGGAGTATCTAATTTATAAACAATATTCCCACATGCAACTCTAGCAGTATTTCCGTCGTCTGAACAAACAGTAGAGCTAGGTTTTTCAAAATTAATGCTAGTTAATTTTGCAGGAATTGTGCCTGTATTTTTTATGACAACATTCCACTTACATATATCTCCTGGTTTTGTTAATTTTACTTCACCAACACTAATAGAATTGGATGTAATCGTTGCGTTCCCACAACTTACTGAAGTTGCACTACTACCCCCATAATTAGTGGCTGTTCCTTTCACAGTACCTGTCTCAAATCCTACATTCCAACTTGCTACATTCTGCGTTACATTACTCGTAGTAACTTGTAAACTAGTACTTAACGCTGCATATACCACTGTAATTCCCACCACTAATACAACTAATATAGAAAGAGTTATCATTAAATTATTTTCCCTGCTCTTTTTCATTACCTCTTTTTCTCCTCCGCTTTTATTTTCTTCTACCAAGATTATACCCCCCCCCCCTACGATTTTGTCAAATAAAAAAGGAGATTTTCTCCTGCATTATAATTTTTATATATTTACAATTTCATAAGTATCTCTAGCAATCATCAATTCTTCATCAGTTGCTAAAACATATACAGGAATGGAAGAATCCTCTTGGGTCACAATTCCTTCTTTTCCCTTCCGAACCAATGTTTCTTTATTTACTACTTCATCCAGTTTTACGCCCAATGGTGCAAGTTTTTTGATAACCTCTGCTCTAATCATATCATCATTTTCACCAACTCCTGCAGTAAAACAAATAGCATCTACTTGACCTTCCAACTTAATATAGTATTTCGCAATATATTCTGCAATTCGATTTGTATACATTCCGACTCCTAATACTGCTCTTTCTTCTCCCGATTCAAAAGCCGCATCAATATCACGCAAATCACTCATGCCAATAATTCCCTGAAGACCACTTTCTTTATTTAACTTTGACTCAATTTCCTCTAAACGATAGCCTGCCTTTTTCATTAAATAACTAATCATAGAATAATCAATATCACCAGAACGAGTTCCCATCATAATTCCTGCATTTGGAGTAAATCCCATCGTAGTATCGATACATTTTCCATTTTTGACAGCACTAATAGATGCACCACTTCCAATATGACAAATAATTAAATTGGCTGGATGCCCCAATAAACTTTCCATTTTTTCTGTAATAAACTTATGACTCATGCCATGAAATCCATACTTACGAATTTGATATTTTTGATACCATTCATAAGGAACTGGATATAAATAAGCTTCTTCTTCCATAGTTTGATGAAATGCGGTATCAAAGCAAGCAACCATTTTCGCATTGGGAACATTACTTTGAAAAGCAGAAATTCCTTTTAACGCAGCTGGATTATGAAGTGGTGCCAAATCAGATAATGCATTAATTTCCTCTAATACTTCTTCTGTAATCGCAACACTTTTAGAATAACGATTTCCACCATGTACTACACGATGACCTACTGCTTCAATTTCATCTAAAGAAGAGACAATTCCATGTTTCACCAACTGCTCCAACAAAATTTTAACAGCATCATTATGGTCCTTTAAAACCGCCTGTTCTTCTACTTTCGTATCACCAAACTTAAGACTAAAATTGGAACCCTCAATTCCAATACGATCAAAAGCCCCTTTAACAATTACCTTTTCCTCAGGCATTTCATACATTCTAAATTTTAACGTACTACTTCCTGCATTTACTGATAATAATTTCATATTTCTCCCCTCACTTTACAAGATAATGATAGCGTATCAAAGCAAAAAGAAAAAGTCAAATGATTTTTTGAAATCCTTGACTCAACGAAAATGATAACCTTCTAAATTAAATTTTACATTTTTTAATACTTTCATTTTATTCTCTACATTCATACCATGAATCTCCGGCACAATTTCCGCAATTTTTTTTGTATCCCCAAAATGAATCATCATTTCTACAATATAATCATGTCCAAAAAGATTTTCTTCTGTCTGTCCAAAAGGAAATAATTGTCCTCCTTGATAAACAACACCACAATAATCATCCTCATAAGCAAAAACAATAGCATATAAATCTTTATGATTATAAAGAAATGAAATATGTTTTGTAATATCATCTTCCCATTTTGAAAAAAACTCTTTTTGATTTTGAAGCCAAGGAATCAAAATAGGAAAATCACAACCATTTTGTTCCAAATAAGCTACAATTTGATTAAATTTTTCGTCCTGATTCCACTGCATTTTCATTACTCCTTTGAACTTGATTACAAACGTGCTGTAATTGTTTTATATGATATTCAAATAAAACAGAAATATAATAATAAACATCTGGATTCATCATCAATCCATTTTTAATTTCCGCTGTTTTTATCATTTTATCTAAGAAATTGACATCCAATTGGTTAATATAATTAATAAAATGAATATAATGATCTTCTGAAGTCTTTTCTAAATAATCCTTTAATACCTTAGAAAAAGAAATATTTTCCTGATTTTCATCAACAAAAGTATTATTCGCTGACAAAGTGAAAGCAGGAAATCCCTGATGAAAAAGTTCTTTCTTCCTTTTTTCATCCTTCAATAACAATAAATCAAAATATTGACTACGAAAAGAAACGACTTTCTCTTTCATAAATTTCATACCAAGACCAAAGGAATTGGCATGATCAAATAAACAAGCAGGACGATAATGAACCGTTTCAGATTCTTCCAAACTTTTCTTAATGCCCCAATTATCCGGATGTCGATCTTTTTGCATCGTAACTAAATCAAAAAGCAACATTTTTTCAAAAAAGTCAATCAAAGACTCTGTTTCTTTGTTATTAATATTTGGATTTTCTTCTAAAATCAAGGAAATGTACTCTAAATTGTTTAAATAGCGAAAAAAGTTTTTTTGACGCAATGTTATATCAGAATCAAAATCTTCTGAATTCTTGAAGGATTCTTCCATTCTCTGATATAAGTCCTTGGTTAGTTTTTGATTACGATTTAAAAATCGTTGAAAAACTTCTCCCCCTAAAATAAGAGTCTCATTTTGTTTAATAAATGATTTTGTAATTACTCCTTTTAAGTTTCCTAAGGAAGCTGCACGATAACTAGCACAAGAAATTCCCATTTCCCTCGCAACTTCTTGCGACAATAGTTCTCCCCATACATTATAAGAAAAATCATCGATAGGTTTAAATAAATATTTTTGACCTCGATAGGAAATCCAACATAAAGCATCTACGCCAACACCTTCCATTTCGACAAAAGGTTGTTGATAAAAATCTTGCAAATCTCCTTGGTACGTATACTGATATTCTTCTTGTAAAATATGATCCAAATTTAAAAAACCCTCATATGCTTCGAACATGAATATCACCTAATATTATTATAATATAAAACAAATTAAAAAGATAGGTTTTAATGCCTATCTTGTAAGCTATCCTTACTTATTGTTATAGCTTCCGCTAATTTGATTCATTCCATTTTGTACTAAACGTCTAGTGATTTCACCACCAACTGATCCGTTGGCACGACTAGTAGTATCAGCTCCTAAGTTAACACCAAATTCATTAGCTATTTCATATTTCATTTTTTCAATAGCTTGTTTAGCTCCTGGAACTCTCATTTTCATTGAGTTATTGTTATTTGAGTTCATTCATTTCACCTCCTATACACTAGTAGGTTGTGAAATATTTGTCAAATAATACATAAATTTCATTGGAAATTTATAACAATTCTTGGAATTCCTTTTCTTCATTAGAAATAGGAATTGTAATAATAGAAGCAACAGCTTCATCTATCATAGAAATATAATCAAATTTTTCTTCTTCATTGATCGCCACTTCCATTTTAGGACGAATTACTGGATGTTTTGGCACAAATATAGTACAACAATCTTCATAAGGTAAAATACTTGTTTCATATGTATCCATCTTTTTTGCTAAATCAATGATTTCTAACTTATCTAGGCAAGCAACAGGGCGAATGACAGGCATATTTGTCACAGCATTAATTACTGCCATACTATCTAACGTTTGTGATGCAACTTGACCAATGGACTCTCCATTAATAATGACTTTTGCACCAAAATTTTTAGAAAGTTTTTCCATAATACGATACATCATTCTGCGCATAATAGTAATACAGTATTCACTACGACAGTTTTGATATATTGCCTCTTGAATTGGCGTAAAATTAACAACATGTAAAGAAATAGAATCTGTATAGTTTGCTAATTTTTTAGAAAGTTCAATTACCTTATTTCTAGCATCCAAACTAGTATGAGGAATTGCTTCAAAATAAACAGCATCCAAAACTACACCACGCTTCATAGCTAAATATCCTGCTACTGGAGAATCAATTCCACCAGATAACATCAAAAGCCCACGAGTTTGTGTGCCAACAGGATATCCTCCACAGCCTTGATAAGAATTGGCATAAATAAAACTTTTCTTTTCTCTAATTTCTACCTTGATTAATAATTCTGGATGATGAACATCAACAGAAATATGAGGAATATTTCTTAAAAGATAACCTCCCAATATAGGACTTACTTCTAAACTAGAAAGAGGAAAAGATTTATCACTTCTTTTTACTTCTATTTTAAAAGTAGAAAATTCTTCCTTCTGAGCAAGTTGTAATGTATTTTTTTTAATATCCTCAATATTAGTATCTACCATAACCGCAATATGATACGTATGGATTCCAAAAATATGATCCATCGCTTCTTTAATAAGAGAAAATTCTTCATCACAAAATTCAATATACATTCTGGCACGATCTTTATAAATTTTAACATGAAATTTTTTTAATTTATTTTTTACATTATGATATAAAGTATCAATAAAAAAATTACGATTTCCTTTTTTCGTAGTTAATTCCCCATATTTAATTAATATTACTTTGTCCATAGATTTCCTCCATTACGCATATTTTAACATAAGAAGATAAGAAAAAAAATAAAAATAAAAATATTCACACAAAAAAATCATTTTTAAAAATGATTTTTTGACAAATACAACAATATTTTCTATGCAATACTAACCGTTCCTGATAATCCACATTCTGATAATGCATCCTCAAACCATTTTTTACTAGCAGCATTTGACACATAAATCGTAAGACCCGAAGGAACGCCATAGAAAAATGGAGCTGTACCAACAACAGCAGTACATCGAGAAAAATCAGCTTTATTTAAATATATCGTTTTTAAAGAACCACAGCCATAGAATAATCCATTTACTGTTAGATCAGATATCGTACCCATATTTCTTAAATCAATTGTAGTTAATAATTTACACTCTTGAAACATAAAATCCATCTCATCTACAGAAGTAGTAATTAAAGAAGGTAAAAATGTTGAAACATCAGTTAATTTTGAACACTCAGCAAACATATAATATGTATCTCTTAACGCAGGTGCATTATACTTGCCTTCTGCCTTTACAGCAGTAAGATTAGAACAGTGAAAAAACATCGAATCCATGTATTGAACATGACTAAAATCTACATCATCACCAAATTCAACTATCGTAATTGTAGTGTCTTGAAACAGACTATCACAATCTGGCATTACCAATACTTTAGTATCATCCAAAGTATCTCCATCAAATGTAGAAATGTAAAGATCGGTTTTACCACTATAGTTCCATAAAGCAGCTCGTACACTTCCATCCCCTCCTGCGGATACATCATATGTATAATCTATCGGTGGGCAAGACCAATTAATGTCTACAGTATAAATCTGATGCTCCTTAAGTATATCCTGCAACGCTTTCTTACTTAATTTATAAAGGTTTTGATTGTTTGCTATAGTCACATCCCCTGTAACTTTTAATGATGAGTTTAAAGCACTATAAGCAATACTACTAGATAAAATACAAGCTGTGATTATTAGATAAATGAATAGTTTAAAATAACTCTTCTTTTTCTTTTCTTCTCTCATTTTTCTCCTCCGTTTTTATCTTCTCCTGCTCAAATTATACCGTTCTCTGACGATTTTGTCAAATAAAAAGAAAGACATATTTTGATAATAATCTCTCGTGAAATGAAAAAGTAAATTCCAGTTTCAATATATTAATGTAGAATTTAGTCTTACATCAAATTCCAGTATAGAA
>CANQFX010000011.1 GCA_947600015.1 uncultured Bacilli bacterium | reverse complement strand
TTCTATACTGGAATTTGATGTAAGACTAAATTCTACATTAATATATTGAAACTGGAATTTACTTTTTCATTTCACGAAATAAAATTATTTTATATAAAAAATGTATTTCTTTTGCATTTTTTTTCTATTCTAATTATAATGTTAATATGGGAGGCAAAAATGCAAAAAAAATATAAATTATTCTTAGTTTTAGCGATTAGTTTATTATTATTTGGCTGTGGAAAAGAAACAAAAGAAAAAGATAAAAAAACAACTGAAAATAATATAAAAAGTAGTGAAATTGGAACTTTTATAAGTTATGGTGATAATCTTTATTATTGGAAATTAAATAAAGATAGTCGTAGTGATGAAGCTACTTTGAGTGAACCGAAAGACTTACTTGAGGCTACTAATGAATTAGTTAAAGTTGATAACAAAGGGAAAGAAAGTGTTGTTTTAAAAGATAAAGGTAGCGAAGAATTAGTTATCAGCAATGATAAAATATATACATCTTATTCTAACGATGAATACGAAAATGATAGAACCATTTATTTGGTTGATTTAGATGGTCAAAACAAAAAAGAAATCGGTAAAGGATTTATGAGTAGTATTGTGGATAACAAATATATTTACGGAAATACCGAACAATTTTCATCTGACATATTCATGATTGATACCGAAAGTGGAGAATATGAGATAATAAAAGAAAAAGCTCAGGTAATTGGTGATAATAAAGGTATTGTGTATTATGCTGATGTTTCTAGTAATTCTTCATTAACAATAGGAACTATAGAAAATAATGAAGATAAGGGAAATTTTATAAGTATTAATGATTCAGATTTTAAAGGCGATCCAACCGTAATAAGTTTAGAAAAAATAGTATTGAATGAAAATAATATAGAAATCTATGCAGGTTATAGAGATGGAAGTGCAAATTTAATTCAAGAACTTATAAAATTCACTTATGATTATGAAGGAAAGAATCTTAAAAAAGAGGAAATAGCAGATGGTGATAGTAGGTATGATTTAACCAATGATACTGTTTATTTAGGTCCAACCGATATATTTTATCAAGTTAATAATAAAGAAGAAAAACTGATTAGTTTAAAAGATTTAGAAAGTAAATATGAATTAAAGAATAATGAAGAAACAGCAATTAGAATATATAAAGGTAATATTGTTAATGACAATGTTTACTTTATTCTAGATTATTCATTGCATGATTCAGCAAGCGATATAGGTTGGCGATATGCTTATAAAAGAGAAAAAACTTTATATTTTCGATATGATATAAAGAATAAAAAGCTTACTAAAATGTTAGAGTTTTAATATATGAGGAGTATATAAATGATTAAAAAAGAAAAGAAAGAAAAAAGTAAAAACAAAAAATGTATATTTATAATAATAGGTTTAATAATTTTAGGTATTGGGGGTTACTTTGGCTATAAGTATTTTGAATTTAAAAAGCCAATTGAAGAAAAATGGGGAGAAACATATTATGTTTATTTAAAAGATATAAAAGAAAATGCTAAAAAAGCTGGCCTGCCCGATAAACTTAATAATGCTAAAATAGGGTTTTATGATGTTATTAGCGTCAAAGACCCGATTATGGTAATTGAATATGAAAAAAATAAAGAAACATATTCCAATATTTATTATATAGAAAATGATAAAGTAAATAATATAATTTATAATGAACCAACTGAGATAGAATTTTTATACAACATTGAAGAGAAAAAATATGATTACTACGCTCATATAGAGGATGATGAAAGTGATACTTATACTAAAGTTTCTGATAAAGTAAATAAAAAAGAGGAAACAAAAGATTATACCTTTAAAAAAGATGAAAAAGATAGTGTTACAGATATTAATGGTAAAGAATTATCAATTGAAAAGAAAGATGAAATCTTTGTCGAAACTGATTCAAAAGCCACAACAGAAGATTGGGACAATTTCTTAAAAGATCAAGTTTTAAAAGATATTTTAAAAAGATTAGTAAAGAATCATAAGTCACAAAAAGATATTGAAAAAGAAGTTGAAAAAGAAGTAAATAAAAAAGTTGAAGCTGTGGAAAAGCAACAAGAAGAAATGAAAAATGCTCAAGTTGCTGTAGATAAAAAACTAGCTGAAGAAGAGGCTCAAAGAAAAGCTGAGGAAGAAGCGAAAGGCTTACAAGTAGGCTCTCAAAGAGTAAAATATGGAACATATAGAGTGTATGATCCAAGAATAGAACAAGAAACAGGTAGATTTACAATTAATGCAGATGGTACATATCATCTTTCTGGCGAAAAGTTTTCAATGTATAATTTACCAAGTGACGGAAAATATTTTATAGGAGAAATTAATATTTCTCAATATGAAGTGCCACAGATGCTACCGGCAGTTTGTTTTGGTAAAGGGGAATATAGTAGTTGTATTGGTTTTCCTGTTTACAATAATAATTTTGCTGATAATTATGAAATGATTGAATATATTGGGTAAAGGAGTGAATAGAATGTTGAAAAAGATTAGTAAAATATTTATATTTAGTATCTTAATTATAAGTCTTGTAGGATGTGGCAAAAAAGTGGAAGAAAAAAAGACAAAAACTAAGGATATAGCTAAACAAAGTACGTATCTGGATATGTATGAAGAATATTTAAAGACTGATTTTTATGGTGATGAAAAAATCAATGTTAATAAATTTAGTGGTGGGTTTTTCAAAACTAATGAAGATGACACAAATCCTTTCTTAATTGTAAAATATCAAGCTAATGATAAAGAATATTATATTAAAGTATTACATATTTCCGGAGATGAGGTAATAGCTAGTGATGATTATAAATCAACTAGTATCAGTTACTTATATAATCTAGAAGAAGCAAGAGTAGAATATTTTATTAAAGATATTTCTTATCATACAATATATAAGTCTATATTAGATATTATAGATGAAAAAGATAAGATAACTGAATTAAGTGAAGATGACTTTAATCAAGAATATGTATATATTGAGGAACCAATCGAATTTTATTCAGTAAAAGAAAGTTCTGTAACTGCTGATTTAGATAAATTAGATGAAACATATAAAAAATATGATATGACTAAAGTAGATAAAAAAGTAGAAGAAATAGAAAATAAAAGACTGAAAACTGATGATGATGGAATTTATAATAGTCAATATAGAATAAAATATGGAACTTATTTATATAGTGAAGGTGAGAATTCTAAATTAACTTTAAATAAAGATAATTCCGCTCATGAAGATGGTTGGTTAAATGGTGGTTGGGATGGTAGTTACCATTTACAATATGATAGAATTAAAACAGAAATGTCTGGTATTCAGTCTCACGATTTAGAATTTATTATAATAGATAATAATAAAATTCAAAGGGTTGATGATAAAACAATCTGGAATTTAGTACAATAGCGGTTCAATATCAAATAGTGCTAGTGATTTCACTCACCAGCACTATTTATTATAAACCCTAAAAGTCATCAAACTTGATGGCTTTTTGCTTAGCATAAACTAAATAAGGAAAGAGGTAAAAATATAGAAGAAGATATGGTTGTCTAAAACCAATTCATAAAAAATTAATAAAAAAGTTAACGCAAAAAGGATATATTTAAAATAAAAATAGACACTTAGTAAAAACTAAGTGTCAATCTATCTACAGAGGATCTTCACACTACATAGTGAACCTTCCTCACTATTAATATATGTTATAAAGAAAAAAAGTATACAAAAATTATAATTTGAGAAAAAGAAAAAGATATGATACGCTAGTATATATACAAAGTGTATAAATAAAAGATTACTGGAGAAAATAAATAGGAAAGGAAATCAAATGGAAAAAAAAGAAATAAAAAAAATATTAGAGGCAAAAAAAGAAATTATTGAAAACTTATGGAGGTCACTTTGACATCCCAGAAAAAAAGGAGAAAATAAAGGAACTTACAAAGAAAACGGAAGAAAACAATTTTTGGAATGATAGAGAAAAAGCAGAAGAAGTTTTAAAAGAATTAAATGATGAAAAAAACCTAGTAGATAAAATAGAAACCAAAAAAATAGAAATTGAAGATAATTTAGACTTACTTGAATTACTGGAATTAGAACCAGACGAAAAGATAGAAATGCAGTTAGAAGGCGCAGTAAAAAAATTAGATCAAGAAGTAGAAGAATTAAATTTACTACTATTATTAAATGGTCCTTATGATAAGAAGGATTGTATTATGGAAATTCATTCTGGAGCTGGTGGAACCGAAGCATGTGATTGGGCAATGATGCTTTATAGAATGTATCTACGATGGTGTGAAAAAAAACAATATAAAACAGAATTGCTTGATTATCAACCAGGAGAGGAAGCGGGAATAAAAAGTGCCTCTATTAAAATTAAAGGAATCCATGCTTATGGTTATTTAAAAAATGAAAAAGGAGTACATCGTCTAGTAAGATTATCTCCTTTCGATTCAAATAATCGTCGTCATACTTCTTTCGCTTCTGTTGATATTATTCCCGAAATTGAACAAGATAATAATATAGAAATTGATGAAAAAGATTTAAAAATTGATGTCTATCGTTCCACAGGTGCTGGAGGGCAAGGTGTAAATACTACCGATTCTGCTGTAAGGATTACACACCTTCCAACAAAAATTGTAGTCACTTGTCAAAACGAAAGGAGTCAAATACAAAACAAAGAACAAGCTTTAAAAGTATTAAAAAGCAAACTACTAATGAAAAAGATAGAAGAACAAGAAAAAGAACTAAATAAAATTAAAGGGCAACAGATGAATATAGAGTTTGGATCTCAAATCAGAAGTTATGTAATGCACCCATATTCTATGGTAAAAGATCATAGAACAGGAGTAGAAACGAGTAATGTATTAAAAGTATTAGATGGAGACATTGATTTATTTATCGAAAGCAATTTAAAAAGGGAGTTGTAATATGAATATATTTACAAAAAAAGAAAATTTAGAAATTTTAAAAACCATTGATAAAAAATCGTCAATCAAAAGATATGGAAATCTTTTGATTGGTTGTTTTTTAGTTGCGCTTTCCTATAATTTGTTTTTGGCTCCAAATGATTTAGTTCCAGGAGGAGTAAGTGGTATCGCCATTATTTTAAATCACATTTTTGGTGTAGATAATGCAGCAATTATCTTTATTTTTAGTATTGTTCTTTTAATTGCTAGTTTTTTCTTATTAGGAAAAGAAAAAACGAAATCCTCTATCGTTGGTTCACTATTATTTCCAGTATTCGTAAAACTAACTTCTCATATTAATGTATGGCTTAATATTGATACATCACAACTTTTATTATCTGCCATTTTTGGAGGAGTTGTCTCAGGATTTGGATCTGGTATGTTATTTAAAGCGGGTTTTACGACTGGTGGGACCGATATCTTAAATCAAATCTTTTCAAAATACTTTAAAATGAGTATTGGAAAAAGCATGTTATGGACAGACGGATTAATTGTATTTTCATCTGCTTTTGTATTTGGACCAACAAAATTAATGTATTCTATTATTATTTTATATATAATTAGTATTATGTCTGATCGAGTTATTTTAGGAATTTCAGATAGTAAAGCATTTTATATCGTAACATCCAAAGAGAAGTCCATCAAAGAATATATTTTAAAATATTTAAATCATGGAGTCACAGTTTTCAATGCAAAAGGCGGTTTTGCCAAAGAAAAACAAACGGTATTAATGTGTGTTTTACCTACCAAAGACTATTATCGATTAAAAGAAGGAATCCATAAAATTGACCCAGAAGCATTCTTTGTGATTACTGATGCCTATGAAGTGTTCGGGGGTGAGTAATATGGATGATATGATAGCACAAATTAAGAAAAATAAAAGAGTGATACGTATTATAATGCTACTAATATCTCTACTTATTAGTGCCCTAGTATTTAATTTGCTTTTATTACCAATTAATTTAGTAGCAGGAGGAGTAAATGGAATAGCAACCATTACGCATTATCTATATGACATGGATCCAGCCATCATTATTTTTTTAATTTCCTTTGCCTGTGTCATTATCAGTTTCCTTTATCTAGGAAAAGAACGAACCATGGGAACAATAATTGCTTGTTTTTGCTATCCTCTATTAGTAAAACTTACCGCTCCACTTGTTAATATAATTAATATAAACTATGAGGATATCCTAGTATTAACAATTTTTGCTGGAGTATTGAGTGGAATAGCAAATGGTTTAATGTATAAAACAGGCTATAGTAATGGAGGACTGCCTATTATTACTCAAGTATTGTATAAATATTTTAAAATTCCAGTTGCTAAATCTTTTTTCGTAATTAACTTGATTATTGTAGGAATCGGTGCTTTCTTTTTTGGCACAACAAATGCAATGTATGCCATTATTTTCCTATATATTAATAGTATTTTGACAGACAAAGTATTATTAGGTATATCAAATAATAAAGCCTTTTATATTATTACGAAAGAAGAGAAAGAAGTAAAAGATTATATTATAAACATATTAAAACATAGTGTAACCATCTTTGATGTAAAGGGAGGATTTTTACAGAAAAAAAGAAAAGTATTATTAACGGTAATACCTTCTCGGGAATATTATCGAGCAACCGAGGGAATAAAAATGTTAGATAAAGATGCATTTTTTGTTGTCACAGATGCTTATGAAGTAGAAGGAGGAAAATAAAGAGGAAATTGCCATAATTCTCCTCTTTTATTATGTCGAAAAATATGGTATAATGAATTATCAAGATGGAGGATAAAATGGATTTAATAAGAATAAGAAATGTGGATAAAAAATATAAAAATGGAGTTACCGCCATATATGATTTAAATCTAGCCATTGAAAAAGGAGCCTTTGTTTTTGTTATTGGAGGATCTGGTAGTGGAAAGTCAACATTAATCAAAATGCTTTATCGAGAAGAAAAACCAACCAAGGGACAAATTATTGTAGGTGGACTGGATGTTGCAAAATTAAGAAATAAAAAAGTATATAAACTAAGAAGAAAGCTAGGAATTGTATTCCAAGATTATCGGCTATTACCAAAATTAACAGTATATGAAAATGTAGCTTTTGCGATGGAAGTTATTGGTGCAAAAAAGAATGAAATTAGAAGAAAGGTATTGAAAGCCTTAGAAGATGTAGGATTAAAGAACAAAGTTCATAACTACCCAGATCAGTTATCTGGAGGAGAACAACAACGTGTCGCAATTGCAAGAGCAATTGTCAATAATCCTAAATTATTATTATGTGATGAGCCTACTGGGAATTTAGATCCAGAAAAAAGTATGGAGATTATGAGAGTATTAGAAGAAATTAACAAATCAAGAGGAACTACAATTATTATGGCAACACATGATAAAGATATAGTAAATAAAATGAAAAAGCAAGTAGTAACATTAAAGGATGGACATTTAGTAGACTTTAAACGGAAAGGAACTTATAAAAATGAAGTTGTTTAGGATGTTAGGAAGAAGCATTAGAGATGCTTTTAAAAGTGTTATTCGAAACTTTAGTTTATCTTTAGCTTCTATTTCCTGTATTACCATTACATTAATTATTGTCGCAGTTGCAATTATTGCCTCTTTCAATGTTCAAAATTTCACGAAAGAAATAGAAAAGGATTTAACCATTGTGGTTTTTCTAAATAATAAAGCTAATGAAGAAGATATAGAAAAAGTCGAAAAGAAATTAAAAGCAATTGATAACATAGAAAGTTATGACTTTCAGTCAAAGCAAGAAGTAAAAGAACAAATGCAAAAAGAATCTGAAATATTTAATACAGTGTTAGATGAATGGGATGATAATGAAAGCCCATTAAAAGATACTTTTCAAGTAAAAGTAAAAAATGTAGAAAAAATAAAAGCAACAGCGAATAAAATAAAAAGAATGGATCAAGTATCAGTAGTACGCTATGGAGAAGGAATGGTAGATCAATTAGTTAATGCCTTTTCCTCTATTCAAAAAGTAACCTATGGTATCGTAATTGCTCTTGTTATCGTCACAATTTTCTTGATTATTAATACAATTAAATTAACAATATCAGCAAGAAAGAGAGAAATTAGTATTATGCGCTTAGTAGGGGCAAGTAATTTTACCATAAAAACACCATTTATTATTGAAGGAATGATTTTAGGACTATTAGGATCGATTATCCCCATTATTTTTACAACCTATGGATATCTAGCTTTTTATAAACACTTTGATGGACACTTATTCTCAGAATTAATTAAATTAATTAAGCCAGAACCATTTATTTATACAACATCTCTTATGATTATAGGAATTGGAATTTTAGTAGGTATGGTTGGTAGTGCCAGTGCCGTTAAGAAATATTTAAAGATTTAATGAAAATGAAGAAAAAAATAATGATAATTTGCCTTATATTCATAGCTGTAGTTTCTATGATTGCACTACCGATAGAAACGAAAGCAAAAACAATCAATGAATTTGAGGCAGAGGTAAAAAAATATACACAACAGTTAGAAGAAAAGAAAAGTAAACTTGCTAAAAATGATGCAGAAGTAGCACAAATCAAGAAAAAGATTTCCAATACAGAAAATCAAATTAGTGCTACAGAAGCAGAAATTCAATCACTACAAGTAGAGATTGATAAAAGTAACAAAGAAATTAAACAAAAGAGTGAAGAAAGTAAAAAAATAATGGAATATTACCAAATTGCAAATGGAGAAAATGCTTATTTAGAGTACGCATTTGGTGCAACTACAATTACAGATATGATTTATAGGATGTCGATTGTGGAGCAATTAACAGAATATAATGATAATTTAATGAAAGAATTAGAAGCATTAATTAAAAAAAATCAGGAACAGCAAAAAAACTTAACCAAGAAAAAAGAAGAATTAAAGGCACTACAAAAGTCATTAGAAAATGAAAAATCTCGAATTGATTTAGATAGTGCATCTATCAAAGCAGGAATGCCAGGAATCGAAGAACAAATAAAATCTGCTAAAGAGCAATTAAATTATGCAAAGCAATTAGGATGTGGACAAAGCGAAGATATTGACAGTTGTATTTATCGTGTAAGTCAAAGCAATGGTGGGGGCGGAGAAACACCATCCCTTCCAAGTGTAAATGGATTTTATAGACCTATGGAATATGGATATATAACTCAATATTATGAAGGTTGCATAAGATATAATAGTTCAACTGCAACCTGCATAGGCCATACAGGAATGGATTTATCTAGTTCAAATAAGAGTATTGCTATCTATCCAATTGCTGATGGATATGTTAGTGCAAGATACTATGATCCTGCTGGGGCTTTAGTAATCAAAGTACGACATAGTTATAATGGAAGATATATTTACTCCACTTATGCACATTTACGAAGTTTTGCAGTCAGTGCAGGAGTATATGCTTCTCATAATACAAAAATAGGAAATATGGGTTCTAGTGGTAACTCAACTGGTCCACACTTACATTTAGAAGTTAGTACCTGCGATTGGAAATCGGTAGGAGGAGGTTGTACTTGGAGATTTTATGCGGAAAGCAGTACTAGAAATCCAGCCGGATATGTTAATTTTCCATCAAGTTGGAATAATCGTTAAAAGAACAGTCTATTTGTTCTTTTTTCTTGTTTAAAGAACAAGGATAAAATATAATAATAATGAGGTGTAATATGAAAAAAGAGCATATTAAATATTTTGGATTATTTGTATTTTTTTGTTTTCTCCTATATTTAAGTCCTATTTCAGGAGATGATTGGGGCAATTATATAGTAGGAAGTCAAGGAATCAGACACATATTCGGAAATGCTATTGGCATGTATTTTGACTGGGAAGGAAGAATCATTAGTCGAATCTTAATTAATTTTCTAACTTACCATAAGTTATTATGGAATTTAATGAATGCTTTTATCATAACAAGCATTATTTACATGATAGAAAAAATAATTCATCCCAAACATAAAAAGACAATCTTTCTTCTTATTGTATTGATTATTTTAGGTATGAATATTTTTACCTTTTCCCAAGTCGTTGTATGGGTCGCTGGCAATATTACATATTTATTTGTTATCCCACTACTTTTATATTATTTTAATTGTATATTGAAAAATAAAATACAAACAAAAAAACAAATAATAATATTTTCCTTTTTAAATATGATTATGCCAATGTTTGTAGAACATATGGGAGTAGTATTAGTAGTAGGAAATTTATTATTAATAATAGCATATTATAAAAAAACAAAAACCTTAAATAAAACATTAATTATTTATTTTCTTTGTTCTCTTTTAGGATTTTTTAGTATGTTATTAAGTCCTGGTTCTAGGAAGAGAAATATTTTAGAAAACCAGGAATTTAATCACTTGTCATTATTAGGAAAGGTAAAATATAATTTACCAAATTTTATATATTATCATTATATAATAAATTATTATTGGATTATTTTAATGACAATAGGAAATTACTATTTAGTAAAGAATTTAAAAAATAAAATAATAAAATGGATAGGTTATTTTTATTTATTACCTTTTCCAATAATAACGATGGCAATTTATCTTATTCGTACAGGATGTAAAATAAATTTGTTAAATCAAATAAATCAAAACACTCCTTTTATTATTTTTTACTTTATCAGTATTACCATAATAGAAATTTTATTAATTTATAAAAATAATAAAGAGGAAGAAGAATTTTCTAGTTTGTTTTTCTATGTATTAGGTATTGTTGCCAATACTTCTATGTTACTTTCACCAACATGGGGATATCGAACGAGCGTTGCCTCATACATATTGGTAAGTATTTCTTATTTGTTTATCATCGACAAGAATATTCAAGGAAGAAAATTAATCTCAAATATCTTATTAGGAATTGTAGGTATTATGCTTTCTTTTTATAGTATTTTATATATTAGTGTTGCCATACAAAACAAAGAAAACATAAAAATGATAAAACAACAAAAAAGGGAAAAGAAGAAGATAATTGAAGTTATAAAATATCCATATTTTATTAATTGTAATATTAACCCAGAAAACGAATATCACTTAAACAAGTTTAAAGAATACTACAAATTAGATTCAAAAGTAGAAATAAAATTAATTGATAATCATTGGAAATATTTTATTTTTTATCATAAATAAAACAAATTCTTTCGTATCGTTTACTATTAATTTGTGACATAAGTATAACAAAGAAATAAAAGCAAGAGTAACAGGAGAAGTATATACTTTTGAGATGAATAGGAGAATTGAAAAATTAAAAATAATGAAGAAACAACGATTGAGGAAAAACCTAATGAAAAAATTAAAATCAATGAAAAAAATCCATTAAGGATTTTTATTTTGTTAGAGATTTTATTTTATAAATAAATAAAGTTTTATCAGCATTTATTGAAGTGTATCCAGAATATTCTTTTGATAGTTTAACTAATCTTTTTGTTTTATCACTATAATTATTGATTATTTTTCCATAGTTTGTTAACGCATGAATACCTTGACTATTCAATTGAGAAATTCCTGTAGATAATGTATTACTTCCATTAGATAAACTTTTACTTCCTTGTTCTAAAAGTCCTAAGTTATCTGATAGAGTAGTTAAGGAATTTAGAAATTTTTCACTTGCCCCTTGTTTTACAGAGTTAGCCACCTCTCTCGCAAGCGTTGTTGACACCTGACTAGCAGTGGTTTGACTAGTCTGTTCTGCTGTTTTAATTGCAGTGGTTTGAGCAGTTTCTTTTAAAAGTTGTATTATATCAGGGTTTTTTAAAATTTTATACTGAGCAATGTAAGAAGCAGAATTTTGACATGTTGTAAGATATTCATCAGGAATGGGATTATTTTCACAAAGGGAAACCAAATCATCATTAATACCACTTTTTTCTAAAGCACTGATATTATTATTAACCGTTTCATCAACAGAAAGCATTGCTTGATTTCCAATGATAGTTTTTTGTTCCTCCGTTAAGGTTGCTTTTTCTACCGTTTGATTTTTAATCACATCAATTGTATGTTGATCCAAAGCATCACTGTGATCATTTTTTAACGTATGGATAGACTGATCCAAAGTTTTTTTCATCGTCGCTATTCCTTGGTATGCAGTGTTAACTCCTGCCTGAAGCTCAAAAGCTCCTTTTTCTAATTGGTTCATATTATCTTGAAGAGAATACAAGGAATGATTGATAGAATCCAATTGATTCAATGAGTTAATATCAGATTCTCCAAAAAGTTTAGGTGTAGCAATGAAATAAATATCATCCAAACTAAATTTGGTTGTATGATATGAGATAGTTATTTCATTTAACCCTTTTAACTGTTCTACTTTTAAATTTTCGTATAATCCAGGAGCAGAAAGTGCAACAACCATATTTTTCGTTCCAGTATCAATTAGTTTTCCATTACTTACTTTAATATTGGAATTTTCTTTATTAGATATTGTTGTAAACATCGTTACTACAAATGGTGTATATAATTTTTGTTCCGAATGGTAATCATTATTTTTAAAAGATAATTTTATTGTGATATCTCCCTTTTTTCCAATCATTTCTTTTCCTTTTTTTTCTTTATTATTCAAATAATAATGAATGTCTAAAGAAATTGGTAATTCCTTTTCTGTTTTTCCTTGATAAAATATATCTTTTCCTGTGGATTTCCAAGTAATTTCTTTTTGTCCTAATGTAAATGTTTCCTCACCATTCATATTTAAAATATTTTTAAGTTCCGTATCATCGATAATTTGTCCTTTCGTTAATTTTGACAGATGATTATTTACCGTAATTTTTGTTGGGATTCCTGTAGAATCTAAAGTAGAATAAACAGTTTCAGTTTTGGTTAAAGCAAGCGCAGAAATAGGTTCAAGTGCTACAATAGAAAGGAAAGCAGCACCAATAATTTTAATTTTTAATTTCATTTTATGACCTCCTTTTTTAATTTCGTACTTTTTAAAATGATCTTGTCAAATAAAATCAATAGCGATGGTAAAACCAGGATAACTACTAACATACTAATAATAGAACCTCTTGCTAGTAATTCACAAATGGATCCAATCATATCTATTTTTGTATATACCGCAACACCAAATGTGGCAGCAAAGAAACATAAAGCTGATGTAATAATAGATGGAACAGTTAAACTTAAAGTATTTTGCATTGCTTGTTTTTTATCTTTTATTTTCTTTCGTTCTTCCAAATACTTGGTTGACATCAAAATAGCATAATCAATCGTTGCTCCTAATTGAATTGTTCCAACGACGATAGAAGCAATAAATGGTAATGAAGTCCCAGTATAATATGCTATGGCCATATTTGTGAATATAGCAAATTCAATCGCAGCGATTAAAATGAACGATAAACTAAGAGAACTTAAAACAAGCAGCATAATAACGAAGATAACAATAATTGAAGTATAATTTACCATCTTGAAATCATGATCAGCAATGGTGACCAAATCATTCATTAATGGACCTTCACCAGCAACAATAGCATTCTTATCGTATTTCTTTACAATATGCAGTATGGATTTTATTTGCTTATTTAATTTAGTAGAAGCAATTTCATAATTTGAATTAACAATCATAATCTGATAGGTATCATTTTCTAATAAATTTGTTAAATCCTCCGGCAATAAATCAATGAGTCCATTACTGATTAATGCTTTAGACGATAAAACAAAATCAATTCCTTTTACTTCTTCCAATTCCTTTTTTAAGTATTCCACTTTATTTGGTTTCACATTTTTATCTAGTAAAATAATTTCGGGAGATACAATATGAAATTCATTGGCTAACTTAGAATTAGCTACATGGAACGGTAAATTTTTAGGAAGAGAATCATCTAATTTGTAATAAACATTATAATTTTTATTTCCTATATAGGAAGGAATCATTAAAATAAGGAAAATAACAATAATCGCAATATAATGTTTAATAGAGAAGTTTTGTATTTTCTTAAATTTTGGGAAGAAGTTTTTATGTTTGGTTTTCTCTATGAAATGATCAAATACAATCAATAAAGCAGGGAATACAGTTAATACACAAATTAGCCCAAATACGACCCCTTTTGCCATAACAAGACCAATATCCATACCTAATTTTAAGTCCATAGTGCAAAGAGCCAGAAAACCTGCAAAGGTAGTTAAAGAGGATCCAATGACAGATTTAAATGTTTCTCTAATTGCCTGGCCCATTGCTTCTTTATTATCATGAATCCTCTCTTTTGCCTGTTCATATTTATGATACAAGAAGATAGAAAAGTCCGTTGTGACACCTAACTGTAAAATTGCAGTAATGGCTTTCGTAATATAACTAATATCACCTAGAAAAATATTGGTTCCCATATTATATAAAATTGCAATCCCAATGTTAGAAAGCAATAATATAGGGATCATATAAGAATCTGTTGCGATAATTAAAATTACAAAGCAAAATATAACCGCAATTACAACATAGATAAACATTTCTTGCGTCGATAAATCCATAGTATCAATAACCATAGAAGTCATACTACTTACCCTACTAGCATCTTTTACTACATTTCGCAATTCTCTTACTGCACTGATAGTAATATCTTTTGAAGTAGAATCAGTAAAAGTAACGAGCATAATCGTTTCATCATCTTGATACAATTTATCGATAATTTTATCAGGAAGCATCTCATAAGGAATAGTAGTATCAATGACATCAACTAAACTAAATACTTTATTAACACCAGGGATATTTCTTACTTTTTCTTCTAATTTTGATATCCTATAAGACGATTGACTATCAATCATTACAAATGCATAAGAACCTAATCCAAAGTCTTCTGTTAAAATATTTTCTCCTTGAATGGTTTCAATATTATCTGGTAAATATACCAAAATATCATAATTAATTTTGGTATTTACATAACCGTAGATAGCAGGAATTAATAGAATAAAACTAAGGATTACAATGAATAGACTATGATTCGCAACAAATGTAGAAAATTTTTTCATGAGCATTTCCTCCTTTTGCATATATATTCTATGAGGAAAAGTAGCAAAAATCATTAACAAACACAAATATTTGGCATTTTATCCAACAAATATAAGAAAAATGTTTATAAAATATCGGACACTTGTTGCTTATCTTTACAAAAGTGGTTTTTAAGATATAATAGTATTGGGTGAAAAAATGAAAAAGAAACAAGACTTAAGAGTGATTAAGACGAAAAAAAATTTATATGAAGCTTTATTATCTATTATGAAAGATAAACCATTTGAGGAAATAAAAGTATCGGAAATATGCAAAGTATCCTTAACAAATCGTTCTACCTTTTATGATCATTTTAATGATAAATATGAACTATTATCTTCCTTAATTAAAGATTTAGAAGAAGAACTTACGAGTAAACTAGAAGAAAACGAAAATTTTGAAACAGAAAAAGAATATTATATGAAAATGGTAGAACTTCTTTTTGATCATATTAGCGAAAATGTTTCTATTTATTCTTCAATTATTAAAAATAATACCAATAGTATTGCTAGTGATATGTTTAAAGATATATTACTTAGATATGTAGGAAAACATATCAAGAAAAGTGATATTAGCCATGGTAATGTCCCCGTTGAAATTATTACCATTTTTTATGTAAGTGCAGTAATTAATGTTTGTATTTATTATATAAGTGAAGCAAAAAATTATTCAAAAGAAGAAATATTAAATTATTTAGATAAATTGCTCCCTAATTACCTATATTGTTAATTTTTTAAAATAAAGTTAATAAAATACAATGAACAAACGAAAATAGTTTTGTTTTTGCTTCCTCATACATAGGTATTTTTAGATTACTAAAGTTTGTGAGGAATGAATAAAAATCAGTTTACAGTTTTTATTGTGATTGTTATAATGATGCCAAGGAGTAGGAATATATGGAAAAATTAAATAACGAAGAAGCATTTGAAATAAAAGAATGTTTAAAGAGGAAAACTAATAGTATAAAAAAATATATTTATATAATGGAAAACTTACATAATCCACAAAATAAAAAAGAAGTTATAGAAAAATATAAGGATTTTTATAAAATGAATGCAGCTAGATTACTACAAGAGTTTTATAATTTATATTTTGATTATTTATATGAAAATAAAGATAATACTGATATAACATTTGAAGAGATTATTAGGCATTTATATAATCCGAAGGTGAGTTATTTAAATAAAATACAATCATCTTTTTCTTCTAAATTATTAGCAACAATCAACCCAAATATGGTGATTTGGGATACCAATGTTTTATATCGACTAAGAAATAAAATAGATAAAGAATATATAGTAATTTATAAATATAAGAATAAAAAAACTAACACTGAAAAAATTGGGTATAGACTTAAGGGAGATAAAATAAAAAGTACAATAGTAGTGTATGATAAATTAAATACGATAGAACAGAAATTACTAAAAGGAGACGGAAAAGAGTATATTAAAATATTTAATGAAACATATCAAGAAATGTTTAAAGATGATGAGAATATTTTAAAATTTAAAGATAAAATAAGTGATATCAAAAAACTTGATTTTGTGTTATGGAGTTTAGAAAAAAAATAATGATACGATGACGAAGAAAGCTTTGAAATGAATAAAAAAAATCAGATGAGTAATAAAATAGAGAGATAAATATGCCTGATAGTTATAGATATCTAAATAATAATATCAAAAAAATAGGGAACGAAAGGATGGAAGAAAAAGTTTTTAAAGAAGTTTGATTCAAAAGATGGCAAAAAGTTAGACATAGATATAATAATACAAGGGTAGGTATTTTACTTGCCTTGTTTTTTTAGTTTAAAAATGCTAAAATAAGTAAACGAAAAACCTTTTAATATTATCTAATATTATTTATTCTTAAAAGTGAATTTTGTGATTTATATTTACTTTCATCAAACTAACTATAAACCAAGCAAAAAATAATCGTTTGGAGAAAACTGATAGTGATTATAATAAGTCACAGAAAGGAGGAGAATATGTTTCATTTAGTATCAAAATATAAACCAAGTGGGGATCAACCGCAAGCCATAGAAAAATTAGTACAAGGAATTAAAGAAGGAAAAAAAGAACAAGTTTTACTAGGAGCAACGGGAACAGGAAAAACATTTACCATCGCGAATGTAATTTCTCAAGTGAATAAACCAACATTAGTACTTGCCCATAACAAAACCCTTGCAGGGCAACTATATTCTGAATTAAAAGAACTTTTCCCAGAAAATAGAGTAGAATATTTTGTATCATACTATGATTATTACCAACCAGAAGCTTATGTACCATCCACAGACACTTATATTGAAAAAGATTCCTCTATTAATGATGAAATTGATGAACTTCGTCATGCTGCAACATCAGGGTTATTATCAAGAGATGATGTAATTGTAGTAGCCAGTGTATCTTGCATTTACGGAATTGGAGAAGTAGACGAATATAAAAATAAAATGTTAACTTTATCGGTAGGAGATATCGTAGAAAGAAATCAAGTACTCACGAAATTAGTTGATATGCTATATGAACGAAACGATTTAGATTTTAAGCGTGGAACTTTTCGTGTTAGGGGAGATGTATTAGAAATCATTCCTGCCTACCAAAACACAACAGGATATCGTATTGAATTTTTTGATAATGAAATTGACCGCATTAGTGAAATTGATACATTAACAGGAGTAGTTTTAGCAAATAAAAAAAATATTAGTTTATTTCCTGCAAGTCACTTTGTAGTAAGTGATGAAAAAAGAAAAGAAGCAATTATTCGCATCAAAGAGGAATTAAAAGATCGCTTAGAAGAATTAAAAAAGGAAAATAAACTAGTTGCTGCCGAACGTTTGGAGCAACGAACGAATTATGATATCGAAATGTTAGAAGAAACCGGATTTTGCTCTGGAATAGAAAATTACTCTGCACCTATGGCAGGACGTAAGAAAGGAGAAACACCAACAACATTAATGGACTTTTTTCCTAAAGATTATTTATTAGTAGTAGATGAATCACATGTAACACTTCCCCAAGTAAGAGGAATGTATAATGGAGACCGAGCTAGAAAGATGAATCTAGTAGAATATGGATTTCGCTTACCTAGTGCCTTAGATAATCGCCCTTTAAAGTACGATGAATTTGAACAAAAAATAAATCAAGCAATCTATGTATCCGCAACACCAGGGGATTTAGAATTAGAGCATACAGGAGGAGTGTATGTAGAACAAATTATCCGTCCTACTGGATTATTAGATCCAACCATTGAAGTAAGAAAAACCGAAGGACAAATTGATGACTTAGTAGGCGAAATTAAAGAACGAATGGCAAAAAATGAACGCGTATTAGTCACTACACTAACGATTCGTATGTCCGAAGAGTTAACAAACTATCTAAAGGAATTAGATATTAAAGTAGCATATCTTCATTCCGAAATTAAAACACTAGAAAGAATGCAAATTATCCATGATTTGCGTATTGGAAAATATGATGTAGTAGTAGGAATTAACTTGTTGAGAGAAGGAATTGATATTCCAGAAGTATCATTAATCGCGATATTAGATGCAGATAAAGAAGGATTTTTAAGAAGTACGAGAAGTTTGATTCAAACAGTTGGGCGTTGTGCTAGAAATGCCAATGGACATGTGATTATGTATGGAGATAAAATTACAGATTCTATGCAACAAACCATAACAGAAACAGCAAGACGTCGTGCTATCCAAGAAGAATATAACAAGAAAAATCATCTTACTCCTCAAACAATCCAAAAGGAAATTAGAGAAGTTATCAGCAATATTGATACAGGCAAAGGAGAAAAGAAACAAAAACAACCAAGTAAAAAAGAACTAGCCAAGACAATAGAATTAATTGAAGCAGAAATGAGGGAAGCCGCAAGAAACTTAGACTTTGAACGAGCAATGGAGTTAAGAGATATTCTTTTTGAAATGAAAACTAACGAAAAATAAAGTGGATTTTCTGCTTTGTTTTTTATTTTAATAAATAGAAGAAAATGTGTTATAATATGAAACAGGTGGTAAAGATGGATAAAATAGTAATTAAAGGAGCAAGAGAAAATAATTTAAAAAATATTAATATAGAGCTTCCTAAAAATAAAATGATTGTAATGACGGGACTATCTGGAAGTGGAAAAAGTTCTTTAGCATTCGATACGATTTATGCAGAAGGACAGAGAAGATATGTAGAGAGTCTATCTGCTTATGCGAGACAATTTTTAGGAGGATCAGAAAAGCCAGATGTTGATAGTATTGAAGGACTATCACCAGCTATTAGTATTGACCAAAAAACAACGTCTAATAATCCTCGTTCTACTGTAGGTACTGTAACAGAAATTTATGATTACTTAAGATTATTATTCGCAAGAATAGGTGTTCCATATTGTCCAAATCATCATATTCCAATTACTTCACAAAGTGTAGAAGAGATGACAAATAAAGTATTAGAGTATGAAGTAGGAACAAAAATTGTCATTATGTCACCAGTAGTACATGGAGAAAAAGGAACGCATAAAGATACGTTAGAAAAATTAAGAAAAGAAGGATATGTACGAGTTCGCGTAAATGGTGAAATGTTAGATTTAAGCGAAGAAATTACATTAGAAAAAAACAAGAAAGATAAAATTGATGTGGTAATTGATCGTATTGTGATAAAAGAAGACAGTCGTTCTAGATTGTTTGAGGCCATAGAAAGTGCAACAAAACTTTCTGGTGGGAAAGTAATTATTCAAATCCTTGGTGAAAATAAAAAAGAAATTGTATTTTCCGAAGCTTTCGCTTGTCCATATTGTGAATTTTCCTTACCAGAATTAGAACCTAGACTATTTAGTTTTAATGCCCCATATGGAGCTTGCCCAGACTGTAAAGGACTAGGTGTAAAACTACAAATTGATGAAGATTTGGTCATTCCTGATAAATCATTAAGTATTAATCAAGGATGCATTAAAACTTTAAGTGATGATCAAGAAGGAATTTACTATAAAAAACTAGAGTGTGCTTGTAAACATTATAAAATTGATATGGATAAACCATTTGAGAAATTAACAAAAAAACAAAAAGAAATTGTACTTCATGGTTCAGATGAATTAATCCGCTTTCATTATACAACTAAAAGTGGCAATATTATGAACTCGCTAGATTATTATGAAGGAATTATTGATAACTTGGAAAGACGATATATGGAAACAAACTCTGGTTGGATTCGTGAATGGTTGGAAAACTATATGGTAGAATACGAATGTGATACTTGTCATGGGGCTAGACTTTCTTCCCAAGTACTAGCAGTTAAAATAGACGGAAAAAATATCTATGAAGTAACACAAATGAGTATTAAACAATTATTAGAGTCTTATAAAAATTTAAAGCTAACGGAAGAACAAAAACAAATAGCAGAGTTAATTTTAAAAGAAATTAATGAGCGCCTTAGTTTCTTATCGAATGTAGGGTTAGAATATTTGACATTAAGTCGTAGCGCGGGAACGTTATCTGGAGGAGAAGCACAAAGAATCCGACTTGCAACTCAAATTGGATCTCATTTAACGGGAGTTTTATATGTACTAGACGAACCAAGTATTGGTTTACACCAAAAAGACAATGAAAAACTAATTCAGTCCATGCTAGAAATGCGTGATTTAGGAAATACTTTAATTGTAGTAGAACATGATACGGATACCATGCTTTCTTGTGACTACTTAGTAGATATTGGTCCAGGTGCAGGAGATAAGGGAGGACAAGTCGTCGCACAAGGAACACCAGAAGAAGTAATGAAAGTAGAAGAAAGTATTACAGGACAGTACTTAAGTGGCAAAAAAAAGATTGATATCCCAGAAAAAAGAAGAAAAGGCACAAAAAAATATTTAAAAATTAAAGGAGCATGTGAAAATAATTTAAAAAATATTGATGTAGATATTCCCCTAGGAACCTTTACCTGTGTCACAGGTGTATCTGGAAGTGGCAAAAGTAGTTTGATTAATGAAATTTTATGTAAAGAAATTTCTAATAAATTATATCGCAGTAAGGAAAAACCAGGAAAATTCAAAAAGATATTAGGAATAGAAAATATTGATAAAATTGTTGCGATTAGTCAAAATCCGATTGGGAGAACACCAAGAAGTAATCCAGCAACTTATACGGGTGTCTTTGATGATATCAGAACATTATTTACTACCACCAAAGAAGCTAAGATGTATGGCTTTGAAAAAAATCGCTTTTCTTTTAATGTAAAAGGAGGACGATGTGAAGCATGTAGGGGAGATGGAGTGAAAAAAATTGAAATGCATTTTCTTCCTGATGTGTATGTCCCTTGTGAAGTATGTCATGGAACAAGATATAATAGAGAAACATTAAACATAAAATATAAAGGAAAAAATATTGCTGAAGTATTAGATATGCGAGTATCAGAAGCACTAGAATTTTTCTCTAATGTCCCTAAAATAAGGCATAAATTAAAAGTATTAGAAGAGGTAGGACTAGGATATATTAAACTAGGACAAAGTGCCCCAACTCTGTCTGGAGGAGAAGCAGAACGAGTAAAACTTGCGAAAGAATTACAAAAGAAAGCAACAGGGAAAACCTTATTTGTATTAGATGAACCAACCACTGGACTTCATACAGACGATATCAAGCGTCTACTTGCAATTTTACAAAAAATAGTAGATAATAAAGACACAGTAATCGTAATTGAACACAACCTAGATGTAATTAAGGTAGCAGATTACATTATTGATTTAGGACCAGATGGTGGAGATGGTGGTGGTACCGTTGTCGCAACAGGTACACCAGAAGAAGTAGCCAAAGTAAAAGAATCATATACTGGAGAATTTTTACGAAAGATATTATAGGGGTGAGAAAGTGCAAGAAAAAAGGAAATCATTAGATAAAGATAAAATTTCTGCATTTATAGATTGGTTACTATTTATGACAGGATATACTTTTGTATTCTTGTTTGTAACTAGTTTTTTTAAAAGTATATATATTGATCAACATCATTTTATTCTATACTCAATGTTGATAGTTTTAATTATCTATATCTTAAATAAAACGATAAAACCAATCTTAGTAACCCTAACCATTCCTATTACTGGAATTACTTTAGGATTATTTTATCCATTTATTAATTTATTTATTTTAAAATTAACAGACTGGATTTTAAGAAGTCATTTTGAATTACAAAATATATATATTGCCTTACTTGTGGCTATTTTACTATCCATTATGAATTTTCTAATAGAAGAAATTATAACAAAGACAATAAAGAAGGTTAAAAATCATGAATAGAGTAGCACTAGACTTAGGACCAATACAAATTTATTGGTATTCCATTTTTATATTTTTAGGTATCTTAATTGCTTGTTTTGTTATATATAAAGAAGCAAAAAAAAGGAAAATAGAGGAAGATTTCTTAGTGAATTTAATTTTTAATTCCTTGATTTTTGGTATTATAGGTGCAAGGTTATACTATGTACTATTTAATTTACCTTATTATATAAAAAATCCAATCGAAATTTTACAAATATGGAATGGTGGCCTTGCAATCCACGGAGGAATTTTAACTGCATTAATTTTTATTTTGCTATATTCAAAAAAACATAAAGTGAATCAATTGAAGATAATAGATATTCTAGTAGTAGGATTAATCATCGGTCAAGCAATTGGTCGTTGGGGAAATTTCTTTAATCAGGAGGCTTATGGTAGAATTACTACACTCCAACAACTTCAACATGCAGGAATTCCCAATTTTGTAATTCAAGGAATGTATATTTTAGGAAATTACCGAGAGCCTACCTTCTTTTATGAATCCGTATGGTGTTTCTTTGGATTTTGTGCTATGTTAATTTTGAGAAAATATAAATATCTAAAAAGAGGACAATTAACAGGATTTTACTTAATATGGTATGGACTTGCGCGCTTTATCATAGAAGGAATGCGGACGGATTCTTTATTAATTGGACCATTTAAAATAGCCCAATTTGTATCCATTATTTTCATTTTAGTAGGATGTTATTTATTCTTTATTCACAGTAAGAAAAAAGAAGTACCATTATATAAAGCAGAGGATAAAGAACAAAAACAAGGGGTTGTTTTACTAAAATAAAGAGGTGAAAAA
>CANQFX010000010.1 GCA_947600015.1 uncultured Bacilli bacterium | reverse complement strand
TTAAGACATGTATGGGAAGGATATAAAGAAATGGCAAATGAATATAGGCATCATATAGATGTACAAGAAAAATATAAGCAAAGACCCCAACATATAGAAAGAGTCTTTGCGGATGGGAAAATGAAGTATGGCTTGAGGAATACATACTTTAGAACAAAAGAAAGGGTTCACCGAGAATTGACCCTTCTTTATGCGTGCATGAATCTCAAGAAATTTGCGTTACATCATTACGCATAATCTAGGAAAATACCCTAGATTTTTCATTTTTATGAAAAAAAGACAAATAAGTAAAAATATTTACCTATTTGTCAACAGTCTGAAAGCAATTACTTGCTTTTATAAACATGGTAACCCGTACGGGTTTCGAACCCGTGAATACTGCCTTGAGAGGGCAGCGTGTTAAACCCCTTCACCAACGGGTCATTTAAAAGACACTCTTAGTTTACCATTAATAAAGGAGTTTTACAAGAAAAATTTATGAAAATCTTTTCTCTTTGGATAAAATCTTTACATTCATTTCTTCACTATCGACATAATACTCTACATTCAACTTCTCTGCTTGATTGATTTCTTTTACCAATCTTTTCACATCTTGATACTCCATATTATATATTGTATTAATATTAATTGCAGGAATTTGTTCCTCTTGACTTTTCTGTGGAAGATTTAAATATAAATCCAAATCTTCTTCACTGAAAGAATAATGTTGATTGAATTTTTCTTCATTTTGTAAAAATAATTTATATTTTTTCAAAGTATTCCATTTATTTTTCAAATATAATATGTCTTCTAAACCCAACGCAATCACCACAGAAAAGAATCCAATTAGAATTTCTGGCAATACAGGTAGAAGTTCCTGTTTTAAACAAGATATTGGATACATAACACCAAAGATACCTAGATAAATTTGTCGAATATCATCCCAGAAGTCACTTTTCAGCCTATGTTCATTATCACATAACCAATACTCTATCTGGTCTCTCATTGTCGACAATATTAATAATTCAGATTCTAATGTATAGGCAATTTCTTGTTTCTCATTATTAGGATACGCATAATAAATTAATATTTTATCATTAACTACATCATAATGTGTAATATATTTCTTGTCATCATATTTCATAGAAATTGCTCCCTTCTGGCAATTTCTTCTATTATACCACTATTCCTATAAATGTACACCTTTTTTTACTCACTTATGAGTAATTCTTCTTTTTCATATTTTTGTAATAGTTTTATAATTTCTTCCTTATATTTAATATCGAAGAAAAAATAACATGGTGTCTTTGTTAAAATTGTAATAGAATGATCTTTTATTACAATTGCTTGAATTAACTCCCAAGAAAAAAGCATTTTAATATCATAATAAGCATCATTAGTAATTCCCTTTTTATCAATTACTGTTTGATATTTTTCTAACCTATTATTATAATAAGCCATTCTTAGAATGAAAAAGCAAGAAACGAATAAATGAATAACTGCAAGCACCAAAACCACCCAAAAGTAAGCAAGACAATGAAAAGAAATGCCAGAACATCCTAATAATAACAATACCAAAAAAATCAGAATGACATTTTCTAAATAAGTATTACACGAACAATTTCTAGTACGTAAAATTTTTCTTTTTGCCATGGCAACACCACTTGCTTCATTAAAACAAGCAAAAAATTTCTTGTCAATTTTTGAATTGAATTTCATCATAACCTCCTTATCTTCTATATATATCATAACATAATCTACAGTTTTCTCAAATAAAAAAAGGGTATTTCTTTACAAATACCAAAGCTTTTCTCCCTTCTTTCTTACTTCTTTAATAATTCCCCCACCTAAACATTCTTCACCATCATAAAAAACACAAGCTTGTCCTGGAGTAACCGCTTTTACTCCTTGTGGGTAAGAAACTAATACTTCATCGTTATCCCATGTTAACTCGACAGGAACATCCTCACCACGATAGCGAAATTTAGCAAAGCAATTTTTTCGTTTTGTTTCTCCTAAATAATTAATTTGATCGACAACACAACTATCACTAATGAGATAATCATTGTCCTCCCCAATACAAATATATAAAATATTCTTCTGCAAATCTTTTCCGACTACAAACATTCTTTCTTTACTACCACCAATATTTAATCCTCTTCTTTGCCCAATCGTATAATTCATTAATCCAATATGTTTTCCTATGACTTCCTTTGTATCAATATTAACAACATCACCTGGTTGGTTTGGCAAATAATTTTTTAAAAAATTAGTAAAATTACGCTCACCAATAAAACAAATTCCTGTAGAATCTTTCTTGTCTGCTGTAATTAACCCATACTCTTCCGCAATTTTACGAACATCACTTTTTACCATATCTCCAATAGGAAATAATACATTTTTAAATTGATCTTTACTTACTTGACACAAAAAATAAGTTTGATCTTTATTATGATCCCTTCCTTTAAATAATTTCCCATCTTCTATTCTAGCATAATGTCCTGTTGCGATATAATCGGCACCTAATTTTTGGGCTTCTTGTACAAACATATCAAATTTAATATATTTATTGCACATAATATCTGGATTTGGTGTTCTTCCTCGCTTTAATTCATCTAAAAAATAAGTAAATACATAATCCCAATACTCTTTCACAAAATCTTTACGATATAAAGGAATATTTAATTTACGACAAACTTCTTTAGCATCGTTATAATCAACCTCTTGAGGGCAAATATTTTGTGCTGTCGTAGGCGCTCCTTCTACCTCTCCATTTGCAAAAGAATCCCAATTACGCATAAACAAACCAATCACTTCATAACCCTCTTTTTGAAGTAAAATAGCCGCAACGGAAGAATCCACTCCGCCACTCATTCCAATTACTACCTTCTTTTTTTTCAACCTTACACCTCCTTTTTCTTGTCATAATCTTCTAAGAAACTATGATATTCTTTATTCTTTTTTACACCTAATACACAATCTAGATTAATATTATCTAATGCTTTAAAAATATGATAATCTACTTTCGGATTTTTCTTTCGCAGGCTCCGAATTAATTCTTTCATTTCCTTTCTTTTACTATCTAAATTTTCATGAAAAACATCTTCTGTAAACCGACAAGCACAATTAGTAAAATGTAAATCATTCGTATTTTTCCAAGCAATAATTGCCTCTTCTCTTACTAAATAAAGGGGACGAATCAATTCTAATCCCGAAAAATTTTCACTATGTAATTTGGGCATCATCGTTTTAATTTCAGAACTATAAAACATGGAAAGAAGAGTTGTTTCAATAACATCATCAAAATGATGACCTAAAGCAATTTTATTACAATGCAATTCCTTCGCTTTGTTATATAAACAACCTCGGCGCATACGAGCACATAAATAGCATGCTTTTTTCACATCCACTTCAGAAACAACGTCAAAAATATCACTTTGAAAAATTTCAATGGGAAGATTTAATTGCTTCGCCGTATTAATAATCGTCTGACGATTCACTTCATTATATCCTGGATCCATTACCACATAATGAACAGAAAAATCAAATTTCCCATGTCTTTTTAACTCTTGCATACATTTTGCCAGTAAAAAAGAATCTTTCCCTCCACTGATACAAACCATAATAGAATCATGTTCCTGAATTAATTCATAATCCTGTACTGCTTTAATAAAATTATGCCAAATTTCTTTGCGATATTTTTTAATAATACTTCGTTCAATTTCCTGATATTTTTCCATACTGCCCTTTCTTTTAACATTGAAAGGATATTAGTTCCCTAACATCCTTTATTACTACAAGTAGTTTTGTTCTCAACCACGCATTTCAATACACATTCAAATTGTTGATAGGTATCTTTTTTCATTTCTTCGGTTAATTTCATATAACCATCGGTTTGTTTTTCACTTACTCCTTCTTTTAACATTTTTGCCTTTCCCTTAACAACACTAACAACATTAGGAGCATAAATTCGTTTTTCTTTTGTATCTATTTTTTCTCCGTCTTCATCTGTTAAAGCATAATCACTTAACACAGGATCTAAATATTTTAGTAAATCCATATATCCTTTTCCTGCTTCTTTTTCCGTAATAATATTTCCCTCTTCATCTACACTTAATACATCACGAATTTCCTTGATATCGACATAATAAATCATATCAATTGATAAGTCGTTGGCAACCTCGATTAACGTAGGAAGAACACTTCGACACCATGGACAAGTATCAAATCCAAAATAAACAACAAATGTTTTTTTCTCTTTGATCATTTTTACAATATCACTTGCATCTTTATAAATAAAAGGATTATCCTTTGGAATAGTAATGGTTCGATACGTTTGCTCTCCTCCTGACGTTTTCTTACCATTGAATGCTTCATACTCTTCTTTAAATTGAATAGCATCATTTTTGCTTGTTTTTTGTTTTTGTCCATTCCAAATAAAAATTCCAACAACTCCTAGGGCAAGAATAACACCCAAAGAAATTAATACTGTTTTTTTCATCTATAACTTCACTTCTTTCTTTACTTTTTTAATCGTAATGCATTTAACATAACAGTCAAACTACTCATTGTCATAGCAATTCCCGCAAACATTGGATTCATCGTAAGGCCAAAAGGTTGAAAGAACCCAATCGCAATAGGAATCATGCACATATTATAGAAAAATGCCCAAAATAAATTTTGCTTAATATTAGCCAAAGTTTTTTTGCTAATAGAAATTAAGGTTGGAATTTTTTCCAAATTATCATGAAGTAAAATAACATCAGAAGAATCTGCCGCAATATCCGTGCCACTATGAACACTAACTCCGATAGTAGCGGCTGCTAAACTTGGTGCATCATTAATTCCATCCCCTACCATCATAACATATTTTCCATCATTAATAAACTGTTTTATGATTTTTGTTTTTTCTTTAGGAAGTAAAGAAGCATATACTTGCTGAATACCTAATTGATGTGCAATCTCTGTAGCAATGATCTCATTATCTCCAGTAAGCATGATAACTTCTTTTCCTAATTTTTTTAACTGAGTAATCGTTTCTTGTGCATTTTCACGAAGAATATCTTTAATTTCAATCATCCCAAGCAATTGATCTTCCTTTACTAAATAGACAATATTACTTTGTTCTTTTAATAAATGTGCTTCCTCTTCTTCATACGTATTTTTTATCTTTAATTTTTTAAGTAATTTACTACTTCCCATATAAAAAGTTTCATGATTGATTGTAGCCGTAATTCCCAATCCTGCTAAATTTTTAAAATTTTTAACTTCTTTTCTAGAAAGAGTATGATTCTTTTCATAATCCATAAAAGCACTAGCAATAGGATGGGTAGAGTTTCTTTCTAAACCAACGGCAAGTTCCATCATCTTTTTTTCGGTATAACCCTTCATTGGATGAATACTAGCAATCTTTAAATTCCCATAAGTTAACGTTCCCGTTTTATCAAATACAATGATATCTACGTTATTGGCTTCTTCCAATGTCTTACTTGTTTTAACCAAAATTCCTTCCTGTGCACACTTTCCTTCACTAATGACAATAGCAAGAGGTGTAGCTAAACCCAAAGCACAAGGACAGGCTACTACTAAAACACTAACAAATGCAGAAATCGCTTCATAAATGGGCTTTCCTAGAAATAAATACCCTAAAAAACTACAAATGGCAATACCAATCATAGTAGGCACAAAATAAAGACATACTCGATCCGCAAGACGTTGAATGGGAGCCTTTGTATTAACTGCCTCTATTACTAAACGCACAATTTCTGATATGGTAGAGTTTTTACCAATTTTTTCTGCTTTATACTCAATATATCCATCCAAATTTGTACTACCAGCAATCACTTTATCTTTCTTTGTTTTTTTGACAGGAAGAGCTTCTCCCGTAATAAATGCTTCTTCTAAATAGGCTTCTCCTACCGTAATTTCTCCATCTACTGCAATTTTCATGCCTGGTTTACATAGTAAAATATCCCCTTGTTTTACTTCATCTATCGTAATTTGTTTTTCCCCATTCTTCTCTTTTAACAAAGCATGAATTGGCGTAATTTGGACTAATTCTTGAATTGCTTCTTTCGTTTTTGCTTTGTTTTTTTGTTCAATAAATCTTCCCAATTTTAAAAAGAAAATAATAATAGCACAAGACTCAAAATAGAAATGTACTTCTTTCCTCGTAGGATCATTAAAAAATAAAATCATTTCTACCACACTATAGAAAAAACTTGCTCCTACACCCAAAGAAACTAAAGTATCCATATTAGGTGTTTTATGAACCAAATTTTTTATACCACTTTGAAAAATATCTTTTCCATAAAAGAGAAAAAATATAGTTAATAAAAATAAAGCAATTGCATAATATCGTTCTTGTTTTAAAAAGAAGATTTGTGGTAGTGATAACATAGGAGCCATAGAAATATATAAAATAAGAAATGCATATACCCCAAAGAAAATCAAATTTCGCTTCTCATGGCTTTTTTTTTCTTCCATTTGAGGTTGATAAATTCCTGCGCTATGGAATCCTGCTTCTTCTACATATTGTTCTAATTGTTCTATCGAAATTTTTTCATCATATTCAATTTGAGCTTGAGCCAATACCAAATTAACACTAGCCCTAGCAATTTCTTTCTGCTTATTTAAATATTTTTCTAATCCTGCAGCACAACCACTACAACTCATCCCTTCAATTTTTAAAATTACTTTTTTCATCTTCTTTCTCCTTTCTCAATTTAATCGACGAATCAAATTCATCACTTCATCAATAATTTCTTCATTACCACATTTAATATCAGATACTACACAAGTAGATAAATGGTTTTTTAAGATATCATTCGCAAGACTTTTTAAAGAATGCTCAATGGCAGAAATCTGTGTTAATACATCATCACAATATCGATTCTCATCAATCATGCTAGATATGCCTCTAACTTGTCCCTCAATGGTTTTTAATCTTGTTTTAATATATTTCTTTTCCTCTTCGGATCTTTCTTTAACTTTTGATTGTTTCTCCATTTTATCACCAAAACAAGAATACCACCCCCAGGGGGTGATAGTCAACTATATTTTTAATAATCTATTTAAAAAAGGAAAAAAGAAAAGATAGTTAAACCATAACCACCTTTCGATTTGATATTTAGTCTCTTTCTTTTTGAGCATGAAGGATTTTCTTAGTTTTCTTATTAATAATGACCTCATAATCATAGTAATGATAAGAAAAATCAACTTCGTACACTGCGGCATTATACTTATAATCAGACTCAATACTCAAATCATAAATATCATTTTTTTGTAATTGAAAATGATCTAGGGCAATTTGTAAGGCTTCTTCCGTAGAAATGCTACTATCATCCTCTGTATTTTCTGTACTAGAAGAAGAGTCAAGGGTTTGATTGTTTTCTACAGGAGAAATATGATTTCTATCATCATCAAACTCTCTTCCAATCAATAGAAATATTACAATAAAAAGTAATACCAGAATAACACTTAATAAAATAATAATGACCGTCTTATGATCTTTTTTTTCTTTTTTCATCGATTTCATTCCTTTCTTTAAATCAACATAGAAAATTTTATGAAATTACTTTTCCAATTCTGCTTTGATTTCTTCTTTGGATCTTAATCCAATCATCGTATTTTTTAATTCCCCATTTTCAAAGAATAGAAGAGTTGGAATAGACATAATTCGGTATCGTCTAGCTAGTTCTTCGGCCTCATCCACATTGAGTTTATAAAAAGTCACATTCTCTACTTCATTTGCTATTTCATCTACAATAGGAGAAAGCATACGACAAGGACCACACCAATCGGCATAACAATCGATAACGACTCTTCCCGTTTTTATTTTTTCTTCCCATTCTCTTTGTGTAATTTTTTCAACGCCCATTTTTTCACCTCATTTCTTTTATCGCCATGGTTGCAGCTAAAGCACCATCTGCCACTGCCGTCGTTAATTGTCTTAATGGTTTTACTCTAGCATCTCCCGCAACATAGATTCCTTCCTTATTAGTATATACATCATCATGACATTGAATGTATCCATCTTGATCTAAGGATATCATATCGCGAAATATTTGATTGTTTGGTTTTTGCCCTATCGCAATAAATAATCCATCGATTTTGATACTTTTCGTATGCTTTGTTTGATCTTCAATATCAATTTTTTCTACTTGATTTTTGCCACGGATTTTTACAACTCTGAAATGATATTGAATTATTATATTCTTTTTTTGTTTGATTTCTTCTACATATTTTTCTTCACCACGAAACTCCTCTCTCCGATGAATCAAATATACCTTCTTTGCCAAATCGGATAAATATAAAGCATCTTCTAAAGCAGTATTTCCTCCACCAACAACTGCCACTACTTTATTTTTATAAAAGGCACCATCACAAGTAGCACAATAAGAAACTCCTTTGCCAATATAACTTTCTTCTTCTGGCAATCCTAATTTTTTTTGTGTGGTGCCAGTGGCTAAAATAATGGCTTTTGCTTGATAGCGATGTTCTTTTGTCACTACTATTTTCTCTTCTTCGATGCGAATCACTGTCTCATATTTAATTTCTACTCCTAAATCTTTTACCTGTTGATACAAATTCGTAGCATAATCAAATCCCGATATATTAGGAAGAGCAGGATAATTTTCAATTTTACTGGCATTAATAATCTGACCACCATAATTTTTTGCTTCTAATACCAGTACTTTTTTGTTTGCTCTTCTCGCATATAAAGCAGCAGTTAATCCCGCAGGTCCTGCACCTACAATAATAATTTCATACATAATCTCTCTCCCATAATACTCTTTGTATATTCTATTTTTTTATTTCAGAAGATACCACCATAAATCTGCTATTACATTAATGGAGCAATGAATCGCAATAATGCTTGATAAAAAGATTTCAATAGTTTAGGTGATGCTTCTTTCTTTGTGATTTCATGACTCTCCTTGATGCTATCTAACAAATCTTGTTTTATATCAGCAATAGCATCCACCTCTTCCATATAACAACCACATTCAAAATGTAAATATAAACTGCGGTAATCCATATTAATTGTCCCAACAGTTGCCACGTTATCATCGGAAACAAACACTTTACTATGGACAAATCCTCTCGTATATCGATATATTTTTACCCCACCTTTGACTAGTGGTTCTACATAAGATTCTGATAAAGTATAGACAATCTTTTTATCAGGAATTCCTGGTATAACAATACGAACATCTACCCCTCGTTTTACCGCAAGATTTAAAGCATTAATCATATCGGTATCAATAATTAAATATGGTGTATAAATATAAACATAATCTTGGGCCTGATTAATAATATTTAAATAAACATCTTCTCCCGTAATCTCTTCATCCAATGGAGTTTCTCCATATGGTACTACATAACCAGAAGGTTTCTTTTTCGGAGGAAAATGATATTTAAATTTGTTAAAGTCTGCATCTTCCTTTCGATAAGCGTTCCACATAGTCAAAAATAATACCGAATAATTCCAAACTGCATCTCCAGATATTCGAATTCCATTATCTTTCCAATGACCATATTTACTATCTAAATTAATATATTCATCCGCAATATTAATTCCACCAGAAAAAGCAACCTTGCCATCAATTACTAAAATTTTTCTATGATCTCGATGATTCATAATCACACCAGCAATCGGATTTAAACGATTAAAAGCAATACACTTAATTCCTTTTTTCTCAAGTTCTTGCGGATAGGACTTTTCCAAGGTAGAAAGGCATCCCAAATCATCATATAATACTCGAACCTCTACTCCCTCTCTTGCTTTTGCTTCTAAAATTTCTAAAATAGAATGCCACATCGTACCATGAGCAACAATAAAATATTCAAAGAAAATAAATTTTTCGGCTTTTTTTAACTCACAAAGCATCGCTTCAAATGCTTCTTCCCCAATCGGATAATAAGTAATTTCATTATTTGTAGAAACCGGAAATCCAGAAAAATCACTCAAATATCTTAGTTTTCCATTATCTTTAAATTTTTCTCTAATCTTTTCATCTTGTACCAAATATTTTTTACTATCTTTTTCACTCGTACGAATCTTTTTTAATGTTTTACTCTGATTCATATTCTTCTTTAAAATAATATAAAGCAACGTTCCCAATAAAGGAAATAAAATCAAAGCAATAATTACAGGCAATGTATAAGAATAATTTTTACTCGTCCTAATTAAATCAAATGTCAATAATAAACTAACAATCCCAAAAAACAAATGAATCAAAAAAATATGTTCAATAAAAAATAGATAAATCGATAAGGATACGATAATTTGTAAAAGCAAACCCATCCCTACAACAATCCCTCTTTTTATAGCCATCCGCATTAACGATCACTTCTTTCTTTTTTGATAATTGCTATTACAATGAAACAATTCTACAATCAAACGTTATTATTATTGTATAATCTTTTTTTTAAATTGTCTAGATATCTTTCTTTTCATTCAAAATAGGAAACGAATCAAATAAAACTTTACACTATTTGATATGTCAAATATTTGTCATATTATTTTCTTATTTTTAGGAATTATTATATAATGAACATAAATACAAAGGAAAGGAATTTGCTGTTATGAAAAAAATGTATCAAAATTATTTAGAAAAAGATCATTCTTTTGATAAAAAAACATTAATTAGCATTCTATGTCTATTGATTGTAATTACAGGAATTTATGGTTTTTTATATGAGTATATTTTTTACTATTTCAATGGTGGAATGAAATATTTTTATTGGCGAGGAGGCCACTTCCTACCCTGGATTAACATTTATGCTTATGGTAGTCTTGGTATCTACTTTACAACTTATAAAAAAAGAAAGAACCCATGGAAAGTATTTCTCATCAGTATGCTTCTATGTGGAGCATTAGAATTCATTACGGGTTTTGTCATGGATATCGTACGATCTGGAGACAGATGTTGGGATTATAATCAAGAAATATGGAACTTCGGAAATATTGGAGGATTCATTTGTCTTAGAAGTGTCTTATTTTTTGGAATTTCTGGACTAATTTTAATCTATGGCTTAGTACCAATTTGTTTTTACCTAGCAAAAAAAGTAAATAAAAAAGTATTTTTCTTCGTTACAATTACCCTATGTTCTATTTTCTTTTTTGATGAAATATATAATTGTTTCATTGCGAGAATTTTTCATCTACCTAGAGCATATGACATTTATTCAAAACTAGGCGTCCATTATATGAAGTTTAAATAAAAAGCACATGATGTGCTTTTTAAAATTCTTTTTTTCGATAAAACAACATGGAGATTTGATAGGAAAGAAAAGAAAGAAAAATCATCATGATGATAAATATAAGGATTCCTCCATAACCATGGAAAAAAGAAAACAAAAAGGAAAGTGCAGAAACATCCACATATTTTATCAAAATTCCACCGAGAATTATAATACTAAATACTCCCACAAAAATCGCAATGCGTGCTTTTTCTATCCCCATTTTAAAAATCATTGGATACATAAAATCTAAAACAAATAAAGCACCAACAATACTTCCAAACAAATTTTCAAAAATAAAGGAAAAATTGATTGCATAATGTTTTGTCACATAAATAATACTAGAAAAAACTCCCACACATAAGGACATAAGAAAAAGGAGAATAAAGGTTGTAATATATTTTGATTTTACAACATTCCTGCGACCATTTGGCAACGTTACGGCATAAGAAGTCCAATGATTATAATCATCATAGCTAAACGTGGACAACATACTAACAACACTACAAACAGGAAGGAAAAAAGAAAGACTACTATTTCCTTGAAAATCCATTACAATATAAAGAACAAAAAGTACAAGCAAAATTTTTAAATTACTTCGCATCATTAAAATATCTTTTTTGATGAATCCTTTCATTTCTCAACTTCTCCTTTCAACATAAATATCATCAAATCTTCTAAAGTAATCTTATCAATAATAGAAGATGGATATTTCTTCTTAAATTCTTTTTTATTTTCAATTAAAATTTCATATTCATAACGATTTTTACGAAATCGAACTTTATCTTTTTTATCAATTTGCTTAAATTCTTTTTCCTTACATTTGACAATTCCATACTCTTCTAATAACGCATCACAAGTCTTTGAAAGAAGCATAGTTCCTTCGTTAATAAATATAATATAATCCGCAATATGTTCTAAATCTGTAGTAATGTGACTAGATAAAAGAATAGAACAGTCCTTTTCTTGAATAAAATCACGAAATAAATCAATCACTTCACTACGAGCAATCGGATCAAGACCCGCCGTTGGTTCATCTAATATCAATAACTTGGGATGATGAGAAAGTGCAGTTGCGATTTCTAATTTTTTTCGCATTCCTTTGGATAATGTTTTAATCGCTTGTTTCAATGGTAAATGAAAATCATTGATATACTGATAAAATAATGTTTGATCCCAATTTTGATAGATGTCTTTCATAATGACATTAATATCTTTCGGTGTAAGAATTTCTGGAAAAAACATATCATCCAGAACAACACCAATTTCTTCTTTAGCAAGTTCTGTTTCTTTTTTGATGTCACATCCAAATATCTTAATATGACCCGAATCTAGTTGAATCATATTCAGAATCGCTTTAATGGTCGTTGTTTTTCCTGCACCATTTTCACCAATAAAACCAAGAATCATTCCCGTAGGTAAAGAAAAATGAATATCTTTTAATTCAAAATCATCATATTTTTTCCCTAACCCCTTTACTTCCAATGCATATTTCACTTTTCATCCTCCTCATATAATATATTGATAATCTCTGTTAATTCTTTTTTCGAAACACCATTCCTTTTTGCTAAAAAGACCGCGTTTTCTACGAATCGTTCTATATTTTTTAATTGTTCTTCACGAATTAATTCAATATTAATATCCGCAATATAACTTCCCTTGGCAGGAACCGTTTTAATATAACCTTCTTTTTCTAATTCCTCATAAGCATTTTTGGTAGTAATCACACTACACCGCAAATCTTTTGCTAGACTGCGAATCGAAGGAAGATTTTCTCCCGGTTTCAATACACCAGAAAGAATTTCTGTTTTTATTTGTTCTTTGATTTGTTCATAAATTGGCACACCACTTGAATTACTAATGATAATTTCCATAATTCACCTCTTGTATATATTGATTATATACAGTATACACATTATTGTCAAGAAAAAACAATCAACTAAAATCATAAGTTAATTGTCTTCTTTTAATAATTCACTTAACCTTTTAGGAATGAATCTAGGACCTCTTACAGAATTAAGACCATACTTTTTTATATTTTGAAGTGAAAATTGATGTTCATCATATTTTTTACATAATTTTATTTTCATGGCTTTTTCTATCGATAAATTCTTATCCTGATATGAATAAGGAATATTGATTTCTAATACTTTACATTGATAAAGAATACAAGAATACGGAGCTCCTACATATAAATATACGATATCTCCTACTTGAATCGAACGTGGTTGTTTCCAAAGACAACAATCCGTATTTTGAAAACAATGAATAATATCATAATATTTTATATTTGCTGGCAAAAGCCACTCTTTCGCCTGTTCTGTAAACTGATGACTTTTGACAATATAATTCATAATTTCTTCATCCGCAACAGTATGATCTAATAAAATCGTAATCCAACTTTTTTTATTCATATGATATGCCGGATAAAAGCCTTTTCTTTTTAATAATTTTGGTATCTCTTCTTCATCTAATTTCAAATTTAGTATTTCTACATCTTTTTCTCCCTCATTACAATCAATTTTATTCAATGAAATACGCATAATCAGAGCATACCATTTTCCATGCAGAGGATTTCTAAATACCCCATGTTCTGGAGATTTCTCCCATAAAAATTCTGGAACATCATGATACCTTTGGATAATTTGATTCGTAATACGATTTGCCTGTTTTGTATAAAAATAATTGGTTGTGGTACAATGATTTTTAATATCAATTAAAATATTTTGAAATTCTTCTTTTACTTGACTAGCAAATTCTCCTATTTGATTTTCTATGCGGTAATTTGTATATTCTTCTTGAAAAGCAAGATCATAAATTGTACCTACAATTTCCCCTGTATCAGATATTTCCACATGGACTTGAAAAGTATCATTTCGTATATTTTTTGAAAAAACATATTTATTTTTTTCTTTTTTAAATCCATAAGGAATTAACGTATCAAACTGAATTTTACTTTTTTTGAAGATCTCCTCTTCTATTGTCATTTCCATCGACCTGCTTTCTGTTTCTTTTAAATCATGCTTTATTATCTATAGTATAGCATAAAAAAACTCGTTTCATAAATACAGAAACGAGACATATGACACAGAACCTTTTAACGGATCTTCATTAAGTTGAATGCTAACACACATAAAAATGTGAATGCAGCACTTATTTCTTTTTTTACTGTATAAGTTTTTTCATAAATAGCAGAAATATCATCTACAATATCTACAATCCAACTTTCTATATATTTTGGTGGTCGAAACGTAATAGGAAACATATGTGTCTTAATAATATCCATTTGTTTTTCACTTAAATCAAAATATTTTAACGAATGCGTAATAGCATAATCAGGATGACGTCTTAATTGTAATAATTTATTTCCTTCTACTTCACCATCTAAGAAAAAGTCATGCAACATGGCCGCAATCGCTGTTTCCCGATAATCTAAATGCAACCACTTAGTAATCCGATAAGAAAAATAAGCAACTCTCATAGAATGATCAAAACGAGTAATGCCATGATGTGTTATTTTTTTCATTTGGCAATACTCTTCATTGTTAACGATTGGCTCAATTATATTTAAAAATTCTATATTTTCAATTTCTTGCTTCATCTATTAAACTTCCTTTTTCTATGTATTTTATGTAAGAATTTACTATAACATCATAACATAAACATTATATTTTGTTAAATTTTTTTTGCTTTTTTTATTGCTTCCTTCCCTTATTTTACTTTATTTTACACGATTATACTAATTCTGAGATAATTTCATCCATTTCCTTGGCATCTTCTTCTGATAATTCTTGTACTTGTTGTTCCTGATGAAACCAAGCTGGCAAATCTTTTATGTCTTGTTTCCTTTCATTTTTAGATTTAGAAACTCTATCTGATTGCATCATTCTTTTTAATTTTTTGTGTTCCTTTTCGGTAAAGCGCATAGCATCTTCTACAGTCTCAATATTTAATCTTTTCCATTGGCCTGCAATGGTTTCTACATAATTCTTTTTCAATTTTTCATCATTTGTCTTTAATACATAAGCAATTAATACATTGACAACACCAGGATTTAATTTTTGATCTACAAGCAAATTTTCAATTAATCTCATATCACGAGCAGTAGGCTCTGCCCCTTTATATTTTGCTTTCAAAAATTGATAAGGATTGAGCCTTTCAAAGGTATAAACCATTCTTCCCCATTTGGAATGATCTCCTTCTGGTTTCTTTAGATATTCTGGTTGCTTTTGATAAATTAACGTAGGCAAATTTCCATTATTTTCAAATTGATAATATTCGCGACAACTTTTCCGAAGAAGTGTCTTATCAATAAGTCCCTTTTCATTGATACAATTTCTTACTATTCCCTGCATATCTAACGTATTTAAATTATAAGTATAACTTAGAGCATTCATAAACTCTTTGGTCTCTTTATTAAAACATTTTTCATGTATGATATTTTCAGGAATACTAGAAATTAATAAATTAAAATCTAAACCTTTATGAATAAAAATATTATTAGAATCTCTTTTCGTAATATCATCATTTACTTGTAAACTAGTCCCTGTAACAGAAGAAAACACCTCATCAAATCGACAAGTAACATCTTCATAGTCTTTTAGAGATATTTTAGGAACTTGATAATAATTCAATAACTTTTCATATTCTTTCTTTCCTAAATTATTATATAAAACAACATTTAAAATGGGATGATTAAAAAACTCGTGTGCTGTCATAGGAGAATAAAGCAAATAAACATAATGATTCATATTTCCCTTTTTGACATAACTTTTTAACAATCCTACTCCTTCTAATTTTTCTCGAGCAATGACAATATCCTCTAACTTTAACTGCATTGTTGCCATAAGATGATGATGTGTTAACTCTTCACTCATTAACTCTAATTGATCCAAATCATCTACTAATGTGAAATAAAGAGAAACCGCTGCATACCCAATAATTGGTTGATAAAGCATAAAAATAATCTTTTTATCTTGTTCATTTAATATTGTTTTATTTACAACAATATAGGTATCTGCGGGAAGAATCGTAAGATTTTTCATAATCATCACCTCTCTTATCGTACAATAATTTTAAAAAAAAAGAAAGTCTTTCTTATTCTGACTTTAGTTCAACCAAGAAATAACCATAGGCGTTGTTATTTTAGTAAAATAAATCATCGCAAGGGCTAAAATCAAAAAGGGGCCAAAAGGAATCATGTTTTCTTTCTTTCGATATAAAAAGAATAGCGAAATAGGCAAAGCCAAAAGACTTCCTAAAAAGATAGACAATGTTCCAAGCAAAGGATCTAGTATCAATCCAAAAAGAAACATCATCTTAATATCTCCTCCCCCTAAACTTTCTTTTTTAAAAAGTTTATTACCCATTAACATTACAAAATACATAAGAATAAACAAATATAATCCCGTAAAAATATGAGAAATAACTCCTGGAATTCCAGAAATGAAAAATTGAAAGATGAAAAAATAGAAAGAGAAAAAAACCAATATTTCATCACAAATAATATAGTAAGTAAGATCACTTACTACAACAATCATAAGGAGGGCAACAATACCAAGAGCAATTCCCAATTCATAAGAAAAATGGAAACTATAATATGCAGTAGCAAATAATACTCCTGTAAAAAATTCCATAAACGGAAGCATGGAATCAATTTTTGCTTTACAATATCGACATTTTCCACCTTGAATGAAATAAGAAAAAAGAGGAATCATTTCATAAAATTTTAACTCGTGCCCACAAGTATCACAATGACTTCTTGTATTCATAAAACTTTCGTGTTTGGGAAGTCTTAATCCAACTACTGCAAAAAAAGAACCAAAAACTGTTCCAAAAATGAAAAATATCACTAGATATAATAAGTCCATATGTTTCCTCCTTACTTAATCTGACCATAAATAGAAAACATTGGTTGAACAATAGATAACAAGATGACTCCTACAACAAGTGCTAGACAACAAATCAAAATAGGCTCAATAAGACTCTTCATTTGATCAATCATCGTTTTATGCAAGGCTTGAAAGTGATCTGCAACTTTTTCCATCATTAATCCAAGTTGTCCTGTATTTTCTCCGGTCACTAACATTTCATATGCAACAACAGGAATGGCCCATTCTCCACGAAAGGCTTGTGAAATGGAGTCACCTTTTCCTAGATTAGTTAATGTTTTATTAATAATTCGTTTATAAATTTCATTATTTGTAATTTTAGATAAAATTTCCATACTATCTGTAATAAATACTCCATGATTAATTAAAGAAGCAAATGTCTTGGTAAAATTCGCAATCTCATTATAAATAATAATATTTTTAAATACGGGAATATGCATCGTAAAAGTTTGAACGGCAGTACGAAAACTAACGACATTTTTATATAAGTATCGGAAAACAAAGATAAAAGCAACAATTCCTATAATAATATAAATATAATTTGCTTTCACAAAATCACTAGCACCTAAAATAATTAAGGTAAGTGCTGGTAAAGAAGCATCATTATCAGCAAACATAGAAGCAAATTGGGGAACCAAATAGGTAAGCATAAAGATTAATACTCCAAAGGCAATAACTAATACTACAACAGGATAGGTCATTGCACTAATCATTTGTTTTTTCGTACGTTCCATTGACGTATAATAATCTGCCATATCATCTAAAATTGCAGGCAAATCTCCCGTCATTTCTGCTGTTTTTACCATATTAATTAATAATTTAGGGAAAGCTTCTCCCTGCAATGCCATAGCATCCGATAAGTTTTCTCCTTTTAATAATTCATAAACCAACTGATTAAAATGTTTTTTTAATGCAGGTTTACTCGATTGTTTAGCTAAAATACGAACAGAATCTGCCAAAGGGATTCCCGATTTAATATAAGTAGATAATTGCGTTAGAGAAAAGGCTAAATCCCCCATCTTCATCTTACTATTGGCACCAATATCAATATCATATTTCGCACGTTCTTTAATTTCTAATACTTGATATTCTTGCAATAATAAAAAGTTTCTTACTTCATCCGCTGTTTCTGCATCAAAAGAACCCGTTTCTTTTTTCCCTACACCATTAATAATGGTATAACGAAAAGATTTCATTGGTCTTTTTACTTTCACTTCTTCTTTTTTTCCAATATTTGATAAATTATTATCAATTACATTATTAGAAGAAGAAACTGTTTGAGATTGCGGTGTTGAAACTTTTTCTTCTTTATGAAAAAGTTTTCTAGGAAAAGAGCAAATAGCATCTACCATATGATAGATTGCAATAAATGGTTTCAATACAAATTCCATCATTTCACTCCTCCCTATTCTCCTATTTAATATTGTATCACAGCTTTCTTGCTCCTTCAATATTTAAATTAACTTTTTCACTATCTTCACATATATTACTAATGAAGAGGTGGAAGCATGTATCCAAATCCATATATCAGACCTGGTCTATTCAGTAGAGGGTTAGCATTCACAAGAAATATTAACTGGGGTGGTCTCTTAGATGGTACACAAAAAACACTAGGAGTAATTAATCAAGCTATTCCCATTGTTTATCAAGTAAAACCAATTCTTAATAACGCAAAAACAATGTTTCGAATTGCCAATGAAATGCAATCTCCTAGCAATAATCAAACAAGTTCCATCCAAAATAATATAACAACACCTTCTACCAATAATCGCCCTATCTTTTATATGTAAAAAGCAACCCTTTGGTTGCTTTTTTGCTTTATTTCACTCAACTATATAAGGACTATGCACTGTTCCATTTCCTCCCTGATATTTAGTCCCAGCTTTCAAAGAAACAGAAGGACGAATATACCCAGTACTAGTAGAAGAATCATCTTCCACAAATCCACTAGAACTCATCGCATACATCCAAGAACTACCATCAAAACTATAAGGTGATCCAAGCCAGACAGGATAATCTGTTTCTTCAAATAAATAATATGTAGTGTTTCTTGCATACTGTCCCCCTGCTAATATTGCTTCATCTGCTGTAAGCAATCCTGTTTTATATTGCAATCTTCCATTTCCTACCGTCAATCTATCCTCCTCTCTCGGACATGTTAAACTTGGTGTTCCATTTGATATTCTTTCGTAACTCCCAAAATATAGGGGACTATTTAATTTTCCTGTTTCACTCCATCCTCCTTCAGAATATATGCTTTGATCATTACACCATACTGTATCTTCTAGCCTGTCACTATAACTTGTCATATGATTTTTATACCAGGTATCTTCAATATATTTTTTAACATTCGAACTATTCTTTCCGATCTTAAATATATCGTTTACTGCATCATCAATATTCTCTCCTTGACCTAATAATATATAATATGCAGTATCAGAAGACTCCCTTCTTACATAAAATTTTACCAAACTACAATTTATGCCTCCATCACATGAATAATGATGAGTATCATTTAGTGTAGTAGAAGTACTATTTAATGTATAGGTTCCTCCACTATAACTTACACTGCTACCATAGAGACTGCTACCTAGCAAAGTATCTTTTTGCTCTAGCGTTGGATAGGTATATATATATCCTCCAGTATTGACACCTTCAAATGAATTAAATGATAAATCGTCATTTTCGGATAGTACAGAATCATTTCCCGGGTTATCGCAAGAATTAGTCCAAGGCATTCCATAAAAAATGAGTTTTATCCCTCCTGTTTCTGTTGTTCTTACGATCTTCCAACAATAATTCGCAAATATGACATAGTTATTATCGACTTCTCCTCGATAATAATAGATAGGATATTGTTGGTTCTCTGTTCCTTTTCTTTCATATACTCCTTTGCCATTCGTATTAGAAGAAATTGCTTTAAAATTAATTCCTGTATCACTCGATACATAAGTACTCCTTATATTATCCATGACTGCATTTTCTTTTACTTTATCATATAATATATTTTTTGGTTTTTCTATCACAACATCTCCTGTAATCTTAACACTAGCATTTAAAGCACTATAAGCAATACTACTAGATAAAATACATATGGTAATAATGACATATATCCATACATTAAAATGACTCTTCTTTTCTTTTTTCATTTTTCTTTTCTCCTTCGCTTTATTTTCTTCTATTCAAATTATACCCCCCCCCCCCTACGATTTTGTCAAATAAAAAAGACACCGAAGTGTCCAATCTGTAATTATAGATGAAATATTACAATTCTATTTTTTTTCCGATTGATATTGTTTTATAAATTGATCTCTATATGCTAGTAATTGATCTTTTTGAATTGCCTCTCTAAGTTCTTCCGTAAGACGAATTAAAAAACGAATATTATGAATGGATAATAGTCGTCCACCCAAAACTTCTCCCGTTGTAATCAAATGCCGAATATACGCTTTTTGATAGTGTTTACATGTATAACAATCACAGCCTTCTTCTACAGGAGATACATCTTCTTTATATTTTGCATTATTGAGATTAATTTTACCATTTTTGGTAAATGCCTGTCCATGTCTTGCGATTCTTGTAGGTAAAACACAATCAAAAATATCTACTCCTCGAATGACACCCTCAATAATATCTATTGGTTCTCCTACCCCCATTAAATAACGCACTTTATCTTCTGGAAGATAAGGAATAGAATACTCAATGGCATGATACATATCTTCTTTGGATTCATCATCATTCGCAACTCCTCCAATACTATATCCATCAAACCCTATTTTTACAGTTTCCATGGCAGAATACTTCCTTAAATCTTCATAAGGTCCTCCTTGAACAATTCCAAAAAGCGCTTGATTCGGATTGGCATGAACTTTTTTCCCTCGCTTTGCCCAACGTAGTGTTCTTTCTAAACTATTTTTTAAATATTCATAACTCGCACTAGCAGGAGGACATTCATCAAAACTCATCGCAATATCACTGTCCAGCTTATTTTGAATTTCAATCGATTTTTCCGGCGTTAAAAATAAGTTTTGTCCATCAATATGACTCTTAAAATGAACGCCTTCTTCTGTAATATCTTTCTCTTTATTTTTCGCAAGAGAAAACACTTGGTACCCACCACTATCAGTTAAAATCGGACCCTGATAATTCATAAAGCGATGAAGCCCACCACATTTTTCTACAATATCTGCTCCTGGACGAAGCCACAAATGATATGTATTGGCAAGAATAATTCCTGAAGAAACATCATACAACTCTTCTGGCGATAAAGACTTTACTGTAGCTCTTGTACCAACTGGCATAAACATTGGCGTATCATAAACTCCATAATTGGTTTTAATCTTTCCTAATCTTGCTTGCGTATGTGATTCTTGTTTTATTTTTTCATATTCTATTTTCATGTTTTTCCTTCTTTCTACATGATAATTTGTCACTCAATAAGCATTGCATCTCCAAAAGAGAAGAAGCGATACTTGTGCTGAATGGCTTCTCGATAAGCCTTCAAAATAAATTCTTTGCCAGCAAAAGCACTAACTAACATAACTAACGTAGACTTTGGCAAATGAAAGTTTGTAATCAATGCATCGATCGCTTGAAATTGATAGCCTGGATAAATAAAAATATCGGTCCACCCACTACAAGGGATAAATTTATGATAAAGATTCATAATGGTTTCTAACGTTCTTGTAGTAGTCGTCCCTACGGCAATAATTCGTTTATGATTTTTCTTCGTTTGTTCTAATAATTCTGCAACTTCTACACTCATCTGATAAAACTCTGAATGCATTTTATGTTCTTCTATCGTTTCTACCGCAACAGGACGAAAAGTACCTAGACCAACATGTAAAGTAATATATGCAATATTTACTTTCTTTTCTTTGATTTCAGCAAGTAATTGCTCCGTAAAATGCAACCCTGCTGTTGGAGCTGCGGCACTTCCAATTTCCTTTGCATACACCGTTTGGTATCGATTTGCATCTTCTAATTTTTCATGAATATAAGGAGGAAGGGGCATAGACCCTAATTCTTCTAATAATTCTAAAAAAATCCCCTCATATAAAAAGGTAAAATGTCTTATTCCTTCTTCTTTTTCTCCAATACATTTTGCTTTTAACTTACCCCCAAAGGAAACAACAGTACCCACTTTGACTCTACGTGCTGGTTTTACTAAACATTCCCATGTGTCTTCTTTGATGTTTTTTAATAATAAAAGTTCAATCACTGCTTTCGTTTCTTCCTTTTCACCAATTAGTCGAGCAGGTAATACTTTAGTATCATTCAAAACTAATGTATCACCTTCCTCCAAGTAATCAACTAAATTGAAAAAATTTCTGTGCTCTATGGTTTCTTTTTTACGATTCAATACAAGAAGTCTGGAAGAGGAACGATTTTCTAATGGTGTTTGCGCAATTAATTCTTCTGGTAAATCATAATCAAATTCTTCTACTTTCATACTTTCCTCCTATTTATTTTCTTTGGTAATTCCTAAAACTTGGTAAGCCAAATCTGTCACCATTCTTCCTCTAGAAGTTCTTTTTAATAAACCCATTTGTAATAAATATGGTTCATAGACATCTTCAATCGTCATTGCCTCTTCTCCTATAGAATTACTGATAGCATCAATTCCTACGGGTCCTCCATTAAATTTATAAATAATTGCTTTTAATAGTTCATGATCTGTATGGTCTAGACCCATTGCATCCACTTTTAATCGATCCAATGCTGTTTTTGTAATATCTAAATCTACTTTATCTTTCTTCTCTACCAATGCAAAATCTCTTACTCGTTTAAATAAACGATTAGCAATTCTCGGTGTTCCTCTGCTTCGCTTTGCTAGTTCTACCGCAGCATCTTCTGTAATATCAAAGGAAAGAACTCTAGCGGTTCTTTTTACAATATCACATAATTCTTCTACGGTATAAAATTCTAATTTTGCAACAATTCCAAAACGATCGCGCAATGGAGCAGATAAATCTCCTGCTCTCGTTGTTGCCCCAACCAAAGTAAAAGGAGGAAGATCAATACGAATATTTCTTGAATTTCCTTCACTTCCAACGATAATCTCTAAAGAAAAATCTTCCATGGCAGGATATAAAATCTCTTCAATATACCGAGGCATCCGATGAATCTCATCAATGAATAACACATCTCCTTTTTCTAAAGAAGATAAAATAGCCGCTAAATCTCCTGATTTTTCAATCGCAGGACCACTTGCCGTTTTTATATTACTTCCTAATTCTCTAGCAATGATATAAGCAAGGGTTGTTTTTCCTAATCCAGGAGGACCATATAACAATACATGATCTAACGATTCATCTCGAATTTTCGCTGCCTCAATAAATACTTTAATATTTTCTTTGACTTCTTTTTGACCAATATATTCATCAATCGTTTCTGGACGAATACTATTATCGATTACATCATCCATTTCTAATGCTTTGCTAGTAATAACTCTTTCCTCTTCCATTCTATCACCTACCTAATAACAATTGTAGTGCTTGTTTCATCTGAGATTCTAATGTAAGATTACTGTCTACTTTTGGAAGAATTGTTTTTACTTCTTTTTCTTTATAACCTAATCCAATCAACGCTTCTACTAATTCTTCTTCCTTATCATTGCTAATATCTACAGAAACAACTCCTAATTTTCCTTTTAAATCTAAAATCATCTGTTTTGCTAATTTATCTCCTATTTTAGGGAATTTCTTTAAGTAAGAAACATTTTCTTTTTCTATCGCAGCCATAATTCCTTCGATCGACCCAACAGCTAAAATAGGTAGTGCCATTTTGCACCCAAGACCCTTTACACTAATTAGTTTTAAAAACAAATCTTTTTCCTCTGCTGATGCAAACCCATATAAACAATTTTCATCTTCTCTAATTTGTTGATAAATATATACTTGATATTCCTGTCCTAAAGAAAAGGTATAAGGATTTGGTACATAAACGAAAAAACCGATTCCTTGGTTATCAACCACAATCGCATTATGTTTTATATCTGTAATTATTCCTTTTATATAATCATACATCAAATCAACTCCATTCCTATTATAAACAAATTTATTCGGCAGTGCAACTAAACATCAGTATGTTTTCTTCTCTAAGATACCATACAAACAATAGTTCGTCAATCAAAAAAAGAAAAACAAAGATAAAATCTTTGCTGATAGAATAAAAACATTTATTTAATCTTCTTTTAAATTATAATACACATCTTGTACATCATCTAAATCTTCTAAGGCTTCTACTAAACGATGAACTTTTTCTGCTCCTTCTTCCTCTAGTGTAACTTCCATGTTCGGAATATATGTTAGTTCACATTCTAAAAATTCTAATACATTTTCTTTTTCTAATGCTTCCCTTACAGCTACAAAAGACTCTGCTGGTGTAGTTATAACATAGGTATTTTCTACTTTTTCAAAATCTAAAGCGCCAGCATCTAAAGCACACATCATCATGGTATCTTCATCATATTCTGCTGGTATCACAATGGAACCTCGACGTTCAAACATATAACTAACAGAACCATCGGTTCCTAAATTTCCTCCCGCCTTTGTAAA